>NZ_OX341519.1:0-21575 GCF_946995915.1 Aminobacter niigataensis | reverse complement strand
CGGTGCAGCAGGCGGCTCACATTCGAGCGGTGGATGGCCACGCCGCGCCCTTCCAGTTCCACACAGAGTTGGTCCAGCGTCAGTTCGCCGTTCTGCGCCAGCCGCTCGCGAATGAACTCGGCATGCGGGGCAAGCTTGCCTGTTCCCGGCCCATGCCCTTGCCGTCGGGCCGCGAGCGAACCCGTCTGCGCCTTCAGTTTCACCAGATTGTTCACGAACCGCGGCGAAACACGAAAATGACGTGCTGCCTCGCGGTGGCTGTGACCTTCCCCAACAAACGCAACAACACGCACACGCAACTCGATCGGATGCGGCTTGCCCATCGCGGTTCTCCTTCAACCGCAATGAATCACCAAAACTTCAATTTGTGAATCCCATCGTCCGCGACACGCTTTAGGTAAATTTACCCAAGGTACGATGTCTTAAATATGTTAGAAAAACTCACCGAAGCGTGCAAGCGCAGCCATTGAAGGCTTATGCAATGCAGGTAGATAAAACACGATACACGAGCGCAACGCAGCGCCGAATTATGTCGAACATAGTTTCGATTGCGGCAGAGAATTCGCCCAGAAAAGAAGCTCTCAGTGCAATATTTGAAGAATTGCAATTACTTTGTCCGTGCGCCGCATTTTCACTATCGATTTACGATCCGATTGGGCGAAGGCATCGCTCGATCTTATCACAAGGTTATTCAAAAAAGAATCTCGATTACTTAGATAACTCATACTTGTTCGTTGATCCGGCATATCAATGGATGAAGCGATCCGGAAAGCCATTTTTTAATTGGGAATCCACAGAGTTTGATTACACACAAACCGGTTCTGCTCAGAACTTTTGGATTCCAAGTGGGTTTCGAGGTGGATCATCGAATTATTTAACTAGTCGCAAAAACCTATATGTCGGAAATCTTCATATTAGTACAGAAAGCCCGAAGTATCCGTCTATGGAAGCCTTGCAGATTATTGACGACATTTCTCCCGTTTTGTCCGCCTTCTTGGACGCTTGGCAAGAGCCGCGCGCTTTTCTTGACGAATTAAAACCCGGAGAATGTGCGTTTTTCTTGGATTATAACGGAGATATGCGCGCAGTGACAGATTGTCATTGTTGCGAAATGAATGATCTTCATGAAATGGCGAAATCTGCAGTATCGGCAGGTGGAAGATGCCGCGGGTTGGGTGTTTTGAATCAGCGGATTCCGACCAGTTGCTGGTATGCTCGTGATGAAATCATACACGCTGTTAACTTTAGAAACTGCAGTCAAGGGATTCTTGTAGTTCACAAGGCTTCCGATTTTCCGAAGGGATTAACTCGGAGGCAAGCCGAAGTTTGTTCGTTGCTTTCTTTAGGGATGACGAGCCATCAAGCTGCAGAAGCGCTTGAGCTCTCAACAAGGACTATCGATAGCCACGTTGAACACATCTTCGACAAGATCGGCGCAAGCAATCGTATAGAGTTGGCCTACTTTTCAATAACTGAGGGTTTAGTTAACCTTGGCGACTTCACTAAGTACGCAAGGGGGAGGGTATTTTAGGGGCTTCATTGTTCGCAAAGGAGGAGCTGCGCAATGGATGATCTAGGTTCTGAGATTCTATAGTAATGGAAGGGAGAGGCAATGACGAGAAGTAATTCACCAATACCAAGAACGGCTCTGCAGGATGACTATGCATTTAAGGCTGTCGATGACTTCGACACGCGAATGTATATCCTTCCCCACTTAAGGGATCCCGAAAAGCTCGCTGCACTAATAGACGAGCATAGAGATAATCCCGTGTATAGAGGCACTACGCCCGGCCGCGGCGCAGAGATGAATAGTGAACCACTCAGGCGATTGTTAGATCGGCTGCGGGCCACCCCTCAAGCGGGCAAACACACTATACTTGAGACGCGTCCTTGGGAAGAATACACGATTGGCATTCTACCCGGGCCTCGCGGCGGCACCGTGGAGCTGACGGACGAAAACTATCCGACGCGCGGACAGGCCGAACATGCGATATTTCTGAAGCGGCTCACCGCCTTTCTCAAGTTATACGACATCGAGATGCCGAAAGGCGATACCTCAAATACCGCAACTGAAAGAGGCGCTTAATGTCCGACCGTCAACAGAAGATGCTTCGTATCACTGGTTATGCCGGGAAAATGTCGGTAAGCCCTGGCGAAGTAGTCACGTTTCACGTCCATTCTGAATACAACGAATCCTATCAGGCAGATATAGTCCGTCTGGTGCACGGCGACACAAATCCGGAGGGTCCAGGCCTCAAGGAAAAGGTCATTCCTACACCAGTGAATGGAACGTATGCTGGCAAGAACCAACCGATCCATGCTGGTAGTTACATATTGGTGCCATCCGCCCCAGCGCTAGATCTCACTAGCTTTACGCTATGTGGGTTCATTTATCCCACGACACCCGTCACAGATGTTGAGGGTGAAAGCGTCGGCCAGCAGGCGCTTATCGGAAAATGGGACACGACTGAACAGACCGGCTACGAACTGTTCATAAATTCCGACGGTGAACTAACCCTACGCATTGGACGCGGCGGTGGTGACGTCGAAGAGTTCTCAACCAACAAGCCGCTCTTCCGGAAAGTTTGGTATAAAGTTTGGGCGACATACGATGCCGCTTCAGGCGAGGTCCGCGTTGGTCAGCAGCCTCATGTGACCCATACCAACGGTGGGCACGGCATGAGCATGCTTCATCCGGTTGATGATACAGCCGACCGGATCGTGGCAAGCAGCCATTCCAAGGGGCCTGGCGCGAACGATTGCCCTCTACTGATGGCGGCCAGCACCGAGAGGTCCCGTTCGGGGCGGTCGATCTGCGCAGGACACTTCGTCGAACTAACCAGCCCGTGGGAACTTCCGGTTCATACGAACAAGTATAATGGCAAAATTGACCGGCCTCGTGTTGCACGTCGCGCATTGAGCGATGCAGAGATCGATCTGGTTCTGCAAACTGCTGATGCCGCGATGCTATCGAATGAAATGCGTAAATCCATGGTGGGGATGTGGGATTTCAGCGCAAACATCGGAAGGAACGCAGCTTCTACGCTCGTCGTTGACACTGGCCCGTGCCTACTCCACGGCCATTGCGTCAACATGCCCGTGCGGGCTGTTCCTGGGCACAACTGGACCTCGGATTACATGAGCTTCACCCAAGCTCCCCATGAGTACAGCGCCATCCACTTTCATGATGAATCGGTGGACGACGCTAGATGGGAGACCTCATTCGCGTTGACGATACCTGACGATCTACGTTCTGGCATCTACGCTGCTCGCATTCGGGTTGACGGAATCGACTCTGCAGAGCACGAAGACTATATCCCGTTTTTTATCAGACCTCCTCAGGGTAAACCCTCGGCGAAGATCGCTCTTGTTGTTCCGACTTTCAGCTATCTAGCCTATGCGAACGACAACCTAAGCATGAATTCGGTGCTTTGCGAGTTGTTGATCGGCCGAGTACCACTGTTGCAACCCGGTGATCTTCTATTGAACAAGCAGCGAGGGTATGGACTTGGCACCTATGCGACTTATCGCGATGGCTGGGGTGTGAACATATCTTCCTATCTTCGGCCGATTCTGAACATGCGGCCTAAGTTCATCCACGTCCTCTCGCCCTCTTTGTGGCAAATGAACGCGGACCTCCATATCATCGACTGGTTTGACCATATGGGTTATGACCTCGATGTTATCACCGACCACGATATTGAGCGTGAGGGTGTCGAACTACTGAAACAATACCAGGTGGTATTGACCGGGCATCATCCAGAATATGCTTCCGAGCAGACGATGAACGCTTACCATGATTATCAAATGCAAGGCGGACGGTGGCTCTATCTGGCCGCCAACGGATTTTACTGGGCTGTCGTCCCCCACCCATCAAACCCAGCTCTGATGGAGGTCAGAAAGGGCGATAATGGCTCGCGCGCTTGGACAATCAACCCGGGCGAGTACTGCAATGCATTCGATGGCAAGCATGGCGGATTGTGGCGAGTACGCGGGCGAGCGATGAGCAAGCAGCTTGGTGTAGTATTCACGTCCTTTGGGTTAACCTATTCGTCATATTACCGTCGGTCGCCAGACAGTGACCTGCCTGAGTGTTCCTGGATAATGGAAGGCGTGGGCAAGGATGAGCCAATCGGCAATTTTGGTTTGATCGGCGATGGCGCGGCTGGTCTTGAACTGGACCGCTATGACCTTGAGCTTGGTACACCGCATCGCGCCTTTTTGCTCGCCCATTCAGAAGGACACAACGACATCTTCGTTTCCGTCTCCGAAGAATCGACCTATCATTCGAGAGGATATTTCTCTGCAGGGACAGGCGACAACAACCCGAAACTCCGTGCCGATATGGTCTATTACAAGACCCCGAATGACGGAGCCGTGTTTTCGGTCGGATCGATGACCTTTACGGGATCACTATCCCATAATGGTTACGACAACAACGTGTCGCAGATCATGCGCAACGTGGTCGACGGCTTTCTGAAGGAGGGGCCATTGCCATGACGCCACAATCAACGCTCACTACAGAGGCTCTTCGTCCAATCGCCGTACCTGAGGGCAGTTACCGCTGGCTCGATTCCAACGATCCCGCCGCTGAGGTCGGGGCACCGGACGAAGGATACCTTCGAGAGGGTTACGGCAACTATGAGGATTTAAGTAGGATTATCGCCAAGCACAATGGCTATCGACCCGGCCCCGTTCGGGGCTGGTATGTGATTGCCGAGCTCGACGGCAGTTCCGGGTTTGTTGTGGGGCAGATGCGTGCCGACGCGGGTTGTCCCGTACAGTTCTTCTCCGATCATATCTTCCCGACTGAGGAAGCTGCACGGCAACGTGCCGAGCAGATGAGAAGCAATCAGCCAGGCGTGATGCGTAAACCCATCTTGCCTTAGGGAACTAAAGCACGTCCTGTTCAATCTGGGTCATAGGGCGGCAGGCTCGATCGCAGGACGTGCTCTAGAGCCTTTCTGGCTTAGATTGAAACAGTTCTGTTTCTCGGATGGCGAGACGGTGGTCCACGCGGAAGGTGGCGACGAGCGATGTCATTCCATCGGTCGAGCCGGCTGACAAAGTGGGCGTCCGCCAGCCGGAAACCTTCGGGCCGGGTGCATTCGGGCCAAATCCTTCGGGCTTCGGCGACGGCCGTACGTCTGGTACGACCTTGCCGAACCCCTCGACCTTGACCCGAATTCCCGCCGGCAGAACGATTCAATCTAAACCAGAAAGGCTCTAGTGGATTGATTCCAACGTTTGGAACGCTCTGTTTCGTGAGGCGATGATGTCGCCTGGACGGCTTTACAGACGGCAACAAAGAAATCCTCGCAAGCGTCATCGTTAAGTTTCGCCTCGCCAACGCGATCACAAAGTTCCTCGTATCGAGTGCGATTTAGGGGGATCACCGCCCGTGGAAGCTTTCCCTTTTTCATTTCGTAATCCCTTCAACTGTCATATTTCCTGTGTGTTTCCACAAATCCACGTTCCCACATAGGCAAGAACAATCAAATTGGCGCGATTGCGCCGGCGGCGCTGGCATCGAGGGCAGGGCCACCCGATTTAACTTTCCCCGCGCATGTTTCGTGCTTTAGTCTCCGCCGAAAAGGGCAAGGGGGGGATATGCCAGAAGTCGGGGGGCCGAAAATGAGTCGGCAGGAGTTTTCTATTGCCTATGAGGGGTCGTTTGCGGGAGGGGGCGGAATCCTACGCTAAGGCTTTGGCCACCTATATTCGCCGGTGAGGTTGATGTGCTCCCATCCGAGCGGCGAGACATGAGCCAGCAGATCGGGCGATAGCAGCTTTCCCTCGCGTTTCTGACTGGCGACGACCTCACCGAGCTGGACACCCGCAAAAACCGGGTTGGCTGGCCCGGCGATGCCATGATTGCGGGCTGAGTTTCTGTGTTTGAGCGGATTTGGTGCTGCGTTTGACGATCTGTGGCGCCCGATAAGGGCGTTTCCCGGCTTTCCGGGCAGACTCATGCCGTGACTGTGCGCTTCTCGTGGAAAACCAGACGGTCAAAATTGTAAGCCAGATTGGCCAGGGTCAGTTTAGCCTCGGCCCGCGTGATGCCAATGGTGCGGATGAACAGCCCGAACCGATTCTTCTGATGAGCGAACACATGTTCGATCCTGGCACGGATCGAGGACTTGGCCGCATTGGCACGTGCGGTTGCGATCGGCATCGACTTGCCCTTGGGTTTGCGCCGACGGATGCGACTGGCCAACATGCGATCGTCCAGCCAGGCCTCGTTGCTTTGTGAGCGGTAGGCGCTGTCGGCCCAGACCTCGCTACCGGTGTTCTGCCGGTCAATGACCTGACGCAGCATCCGGCCATCCGGATGGGATGCCGAGGTCACCGCCGCAGCCCGGATGAAGCCATAGCGTCGGTCGATGCTGATATGACTTTTGTAGCCGAACACCGGGATGGCGATCATGGGCAGCGGCGTGCCGTCTGTCCGGTAACGCACCTTGCCGCCGATTTTGAGCGTCCATCGGGCATCGGTATCCTTCTGCGCCGCCTTGGCAGGTTCGTCTGGCCATATCTCATCAGCCGATTTGCCCGCCTTGATGGAAGCCCGCTCGCCGTCCGTATTGCGCTGCTTGGGCGCCGGCACCAGGGAGGCATCAACGATCTGTCCCGACATTGGGATGTAACCCTTCTTGTTCAGTTGCCAGTCGAAGGCTTTCATCACCCGTTTGAGGGTGCCGGTTTCGGTCATCCGGTTGCGGAAATGGCGGATGGTGTTCTCATCGGGCGTGCGCTCACCCAGCGAGAAGTCCAGGAACCGCATCCAACTCAGGCGATCCCGGATCATGAACTCCATGCGGGCATCGGACAAATTGTGCTGGGCCTGCAGGATCAGAATCCTAAACATCGCCACTGGGTCGAAAGGCGGTCGGCCGCCCTTGCTGCCATCCCCGTAACCCAAGCCTTCGACCAGCCACGATCGGAAATACTCAAAATCTACCGTTCGTTCCAAAACCTCGAGCGGATCACCATGCTGGCTCAAGACCTCAAGATGATCGTTTAGGCTGAAAAGCGAATGCGGGTTCATGATGACGCTCCATGATCGGCGACATCAGTGAATCACGACAGAGCAAAGCCTGCCAGGGTTTTTGCGGGTGTCCAGCTCGATGAGCACGCGGTCAGCAACATCAAGGCGAAGTTCTTGCCTCTTCTGGGCCGCGATATTATGGGAGTCGCCGACGAGCTTGAGCAAAAAGACCGGCAGGATTTCGATGACGCCGTGCTCTCAGCGTTCGGCTTGGATATACCCCGTGAACACATCTACGGAAGCCTTCGCGGCCTTGTCGAAATTCGGTTGACGGCAAACGACTGAATGGCGGCTCCTAGTCTAGATCGTCTTGAACCAGTCTGCGGCTACGGTGATTTTCTCTACCATTTCCGTTTTCACACCCAAGTCGTATTGCTTGAGAAGTTCGCACAGCCGCGCACCATCAATCAGGTCGATCGCGATAGCACCGTCACGGATGGCCTCTTCGGAGGCGTGCGACGTGAAACTACCTGTGGTGATGAAAAGCCCTTTATCTGCCCTGCCCTGTAGCGCGCCGCGAAAATCACGCACGTCTTTTGCTCCAACGCTGCCTTTCCAGCGCTTGCATTGGAAATAGACCTGAAACGAAACCAGATTGACGCGCAACACGCCAACGCCATCGATGCCGCCATCCCCGGTCTTGCCGCGCACCTCGACCTTGACGAACCCCGCTTCGCGAAGAAGCCGCTGGGCCAATCTCTCGAAAGCATCGGGGCTGATTTCCAGCAGTACATTCAATAATCCGACTTGCCAATCAATGCCGTTATCGTCTGCAAGGAATCCATTCTGTTGGTCGGCTTCGTTTTCATCCGGCTCTATTTCTGTAAGCCCCTTCTTTTTGGCCATGCGCTTCTGTCTGGCGCGTTCGCGCTCTTCGGCCGTAACCTGTTTATATATGGCCTGCGTCTGGGAAAGGGCCGCGATGCTTTCGCCCTTCTCTGTCAATGCCCACACGCCGCGCGATGAATTTTCGAGGGCGTCGCCACGTTTCAGGTACGTCCGCGCCCATGACAGATAGTAATTGAGCTTCCTGTATTGGCCGTTTGGCATCATCAGCGATTGCTCGTCTTCGGAAATGCCCTCCATTTCCACGATCCGCTCATCCAGCTCCTGAATGGTCGCTGATCCTCCCATCGCTTTCAGTGCCTCCACGACGGCCAGCATCATTCCGGCCAGCGCAGGCAATCCCTCTGGCTCGATAATAAATTTCCTCGTCATTCGAATCCCCCGTATGTGCCCCGCGTCAGGCAATTTCAAACTTTGCCGGTGTCACCAAACTCCCAAAACAGGCGACACCTAAACGCATGAACCTGCCTTGTACTTCTTGCTGCGAAACCTTTACAGCCTCACCGTGAAAGGCCGAGTCCCTGTCGGCGTGTCAGCTCCTGTTTCAGCGTATGGTCGCGGGTCAGTTCCGCCATTCGCGTGCGCTCCACGACACGGGCAATATCCTTGATCTGCTCGGCCTTCTTCGCCAGTTCGGGATTGCGCTCGAGCTGCTGGCCGAAGTCACGAGGATCGGAACGGCCGAACCGTGCCTCGAGCGCCTTGCCGACCTTCCGCGCTTCCTCGAGCGCGGCCGTGCCCTCCGGTGTCAAGCTAAGCTGATTGATCCAGCGATTGCGCTCCGTCATCGGCACCTTGTCCACCTGGGCGATAATCTCGGCGCTGCGCGGCGTGAGGCCGGGAACCTCAAGCACATCGCGCTTTTCCCGCTGCCACTGCTCCGATGCCCGTTCCTCACCTAGACGGCGCTGCCAAGTCTCGGCCGCCGATTCGACATGCCGGGCGACTGCACCGACGTAGCTCAACGCCTGTTTGCGCTCCTTGTTGTCGCCAAACAGGCCCGACTTGCCGCGCACGTCTCCGAAGCGCTCCGGCTGCGCGGCAATGGCTTTCGCCATCATCTTGCCGTCGCCGCCCTGGTCGATGATCCCGGAACGCAACCGGCCCGCTACCTCGTCCGGATCGTGAAATGCTTCCCGGATCATGGATTCCGCCGCTTCCCACTGGGCATCAAATGTCGGCAACGCCTTTTCGCGGGCAACGTCCTCAATGCTGCGATCATGGCGAGTGATAGCCGGCACCAGGGGCGCGGGCTTGCCGGCCTCGGCCGGTTCAAGCCCTTGCGCCTCCCTGCCCTGTTGCGGGTCGCCAGCGCCGGCGCCAGCCGGCCCCATGACCTCGGACCAGCTTATGCGGCGATAGCCCTCCTTCTCCCCTTCCCGGCCTTCGGCCGGGTGCTGCCGATCGCCGGCGAGATCCTGTGCGAGATCCGCGCGGATTTTTTGCGAGGATCTCGGCGCGCGGCCCTCGATGCGCTCCCGCTCGGCCGGAATCTCGATCTCGCTGCGGACGCCCATTTGCTCGGCAATCCCGCGCCGCTCGGCAAAGTCGCGGGTGTAATCGAGCGTGGTTTCCTTCACGCCCGACCGGGACAGGCGGCGCTCAAGCTGGCTATAGGCCAGCTCGCCGGCGTCCTGAACCTTCCATGTGTTCCGGTGCGTCTGCGTGCCATCCGGCAAGGTGATGGGCGTGGAACCCTCATGTTGAAGGCCGATCTTCTCCCCGATCTCCGGCGCGGCTTCCTTCATGGCGCGCTCAAGATCGACGCCCCATAGGGTGCGCTGCTCGCCCTTGTCATTTTCCAGCGTCACGAAATAGCTGGCGGACTTCTGCGGGTCATGCTCATAGGGCGCGGCCCCATGCTCGACCAGCCGGCCGGCATTGGTGAACTCGTCCTGTGCCGCGTAGAGCTGCACGCCGTCACGATGCCGGGTCATGGCGACATAGGTTAGATGCCGGTCCATCGTCCCCGACGCCAGCACATAGGACCGATCGACCGTCGCCCCCTGGTTCTTGTGAATCGTCGTCGCATAGCCGTGGTCGATCGCCTGATAGTCGCCTATCGGCACGGAAACGCTGTCGCCTCGGCCGTCGAGCGTGGCGATGATGCGGCCCGGCTCGACATGATCGACCGTCGCGAGCATCCCGTTTTTCACCCCAAGGTCGCGGCTGTTTTCGAGGAACACGATGCGGTCGCCCGTCGCAAAGTCGCGCTTGCCGGCGTTGGTCTGGAAAGTTAGCGCCCGGCCCGGTCCTTCCCGCTCATGGGCGACGTCGCCCGGCGCAAGGTTGTCGTCGGCCTCCCTGACACGCGCCAGCTCGCCCCGGTCCTGTAGCTCGGCCCGGATCGCGTCATTGATGGCGCGAACATCGGCCCGGCGATGCGCCATCGCAACGCGCGTCCCCTCCGGCCGCTCGTCACGATCGGCAAGGTAATCGCGCACGATCTCGCTGCGCGCGTCCTCGCCTGTCTCGGCAAAGCTGATATTGCCGCGATCCCGATAGGCCGCCAGCCCCTCGGCCGTCCGGTGCGTGGCGAAGTCAACCGATGCCTCCCGCTGCCAGTCCACGCGCTGCCGGCGAATCTCGGAAAGCTCGGCATGGCCGATTTCCTCCGTGATCGCCCGGAACGGTGCGCCGGCCCCGATCGCCTGTAGCTGCTCATGGTCGCCTACAAGGACTATCTTCGCCCCGCGCGCCTCGGCCTCGGTGACGAACCGGGCGAGCTGGCGGCTCCCGACCATGCCCGCCTCGTCGATCACGAACACGTCGCCGCGGCCGATCGTGCCGCGGTCGTTCTCCCAACCGCGGGACCATGACGCCAGTGTGCGGCTCTGGATGCCGGAAGATTCCTCCAACCCCTCGGCCGCCTTGCCCGACAGGGCCGCGCCGTGGACCTGATAGCCCTCGGCCTCCCATGCCACGCGCGCCGCCGCCAGCATGGTGGACTTGCCAGCGCCGGCATAACCGACAACCGCCGCGATCCGCTCCGGTCCGGTGATATGCTCGATCGCGTTGCGCTGCTCATCGGACAATCCCGCCGACGCCTCACCGCTGCTCCGTTGAATGGCGGCGTCCTGCGCGCCTATGGCCCGCTCGACATGCCGGCGACCGACACCATGATTATGCGCCTGGTGCATCCGCTGCGCGGACTCGACCATGCCGGATTCGATCTCGACCATTTCGCGGGTCGAATAGCGGGCAAGCTCGATCTCGCCCGTTGCCGGGTCCGCGCGCTCGGCCTGCAATTCGACCAGGGCGGGCGAGGCCATCACCTTCGCGAACGCGCTCTGGAACTCCTGCGGGTCGTCGTTGATGTAGCGATGCAGCGCCCGCGCAACGTCGCGCCGGTTGAACACGCTCTTTTCCCCGGAGATGAGCGTAAGAACTTGTTCCGGCTTCTCGCGGATCAGCTCGGCATTACGCTGCGCCGCTTCCTCGTCCAGCCGCGTGCGCGACACGTCGAGGCCGCGCCGCTCCATCTGCGTGGCATGGACGCCCATATGCTCGGTCGGCGCGATCTCAAGACCGCGCTCCATGTGCGAACGATGGTCGATGCGAATATCAAGTCCGGCCATCGCCAGCCGCTCGTTCGCGATCCCGTCCCACCGCTGGCGAATATCGAGAAGCTGCATGTCGGTCGTCGGCAGGTTATTCGACAACAGCCATTTGTTTTCGCGCTCAAGATAGGTCTTGTCTCCTAAGCCGTCCTCCGTCGCCTGCCGCGTGGTCATCATCACATGGGCATGGTGATTGCGAACGTCGCTCGCGTCGTGCGGCGCATGAATGGCGAAGTCCACGGCCGCGCCGTAGCGGTCGGCCAACTCCTGCGCAAACTCCCGCGTTGCCTCAAGTCGTTCTTCGGCCGAAAGCTCATACGGCAAGGCAATCTCGAATTCCCGCGCTACGCGAGCGTCTTTCCGCTTTTCGGCAAACTCGGCGGCGTTCCACAAGTCGGACCGATCGCGCACCCAATCGGCATTGACGCCCTCGGGCAGGACGATCTCCGCATGTTCCACGCCCTGCTTGGCCGTGTAGTCATGCGTGATCCCGTCGCGTTCGTTGGTCAGCTTCTCCCCGGCACGATAAGCCATAGAGGCGACGGCGCTACGGCCCTTCCCTCTCGATACCGGCTTCATGCTCAAATGGTAGATTGCCAAGCAACAAGCTCCGATGCCGTTCCATATATCTCGCCAGCCTTCTGGCTCGCGATGCGCCGAGTTACGCAGTAACTCGTAAGTGCGCCCTTCTGACTAAATCGCTTCGCTCTTTCGTCTCTTGGTGTGGCGCTGGCGGCAAAGTTAGATGCGATGAAATGAGCCTGGATTGTGCTACAAAGCCACTGGAAATTCAAGCGCGTCAGGCAAACACTGGAAAAGACGGCTGGGAATGATAGTTTTGGTGAACAACCGGAAGAGAATAAGACATGGCGCGCAAATCCATCGAAGAACGTCTAGCTCAACTGGATGCGCAACGCGCCAGCCTGAAAGCACGGCTTGGCAAACAGGAACGCGCTAACGACACGCGCCGCAAGGTGCTGCTTGGTGCGCTCGTCCTGCATCGTCTCGAAAGCGGAAAGGACGACTTTTCACGGAACCTGGGCGACTGGTTGCGCCGTGAGCTGCCCGGCTTCCTGACGCGCGACGGTGACAAGGAACTCTTTGCCGACGTGATCGGCGCGACGGCAACCGGACAAACGGCAGGGGGCACCGGGGAGGCTGGATCGTGATTCAAGCAAAGCTTGCCTGGGCCGCATTCAAGAACATGCTCCGCGCTGCTACCCGCGATCCGCTATGGGCGTTCGTCGCGCTGATCGCGCTGCCCTTCCGTATCTGGCAAACGCTGCTGGTCGTCCTGTTTATCCTTATCGTCGTGCTGTTCATGATCGGCTTCGGCGGCCGATTTTTTCTTGAACAATGGGGCTTCGGTCCCGGTAGCGTTCCCTTTATTGCGCTCGATCTGGTGACGCTCCTAGTGCTGGCTACGATCGCCTTCCGCTTCATCACCAATCCGCTGATTATCCACTTCGGGGACATGGAAGGCGAAACCCACGGCTCGGCCCGCTTCGCCACGAAGAAGGAAGTCGCGCCCCTCACCCGCGCTGATTCCGGACTGCTGATCGGCCGTGACGCCAAAACAAAAAGGCTGCTGCGCTATGACGGCCCGGCCCATCTGCTGACGATGGCACCAACCAGAACCGGCAAGGGCGTGGGAACCATCATCCCCAATTTGCTCACCGCCGACCGCTCCGTGATCTGCATCGACCCCAAAGGCGAGAATGCCAAGATCGCCGGCCGTGCCCGCGAAAAGTTCGGGCCGGTCCATGTCCTCGACCCCTTCGGCGTCGCCGGTCTGCCCTCGGCCGCCTTCAATCCGCTTGACCAGCTCGACCCGGCCGGCCTCGATGTCGCGGAAGATGCCAGCACCCTGGCCGACGCCCTCGTGTTCGATGAACCGGGCATGGCCGGCGAAGCCCATTGGAACGAGGAAGCCAAGGCGCTGATTGGCGGCCTGATCCTTCATATCGCCGCCCAGGAGCCGCGTGAGCGGCGAAACCTCGCCACCCTGCGCGACTATCTCACCCTCGCCCCGGAAGCCTTCGCCGCGCTCCTGAAAGACATGCAGGCGTCACCCGACGCGGCCGGCCTGGTCGCCCGCGCCGCAAACCGCCACCTCGGCAAATCCGACCGGGAAGCCGCCGGCGTCCTGTCGGCCGCGCAGCGCCATACCCATTTCCTCGATAGCCCGCGCATGACCGCCGTGCTGGCAAGATCGGATTTTCACTTTGCCGATCTCAAGCGCCGCAACGTCTCCGTCTTCCTCGTCCTGCCGCCCGATCGGCTTTCGACCTATTCGCGCTGGCTGCGCCTGCTCGTCACGCAAAGCCTCATCGACATGGCCCGCGATCCGGGCAAGCCGGCCGTGCCAGTGCTGTATCTGCTGGATGAGTTCGCCGCCCTCGGCCACCTGGCCCCCGTCGAGCGCGCCATGGGTCTGATGGCCGGCTACGGCGTCCAGCTCTGGCCGATCCTGCAGGATGTTCACCAGCTCCGTGCCACGTACGGCCAGCGCGCCGGCACATTTCTGTCGAACGCCGGCGTCCTACAGATCTTCGGCGTCAACGATCACGACAGCGCCCGCCTCGTCTCCGATCTACTCGGGCAGGAGACGGTCGTGTTCCAGACCATGAGCCGCGCCCTCGATTCCGAAAAGACCGGCATCACCTACGGCGAGCAACACACCGCCCGCCCGCTGCTCACCTCCGATGAGGTCCGCAACCTGCCGCAGCATGTCGAATTGCTGTTCCTCGCCGGGCAACGCCCCATCATCGCCAGCAAGCTCGCTTATTACGCCGATGCAGAGTTCAAAGGGCTGTTCGACCAGGCATGAAACAAAAGCGGTCCCGACGCCATCGCGCCGAGGCCTTGGCCCTCCGGCTCACTACGGCGCTATGGGGGAGCGCGTTCGCCTCCAGGCAGGACGCGAACGCGCTCCCCCTATTCTTCACTGTCCCGCAAGGCGGCTTCGTAGTCTTGGCCACCATAATAGACGCCGATGATATTCACGGTGTCGGCCGCTACCTCAAACAGAATCGTCACACGCCGGCGAAACCCAAGCGTTCGCAGTTCCGGCCGAAGATCGTCGCGCCGCGTGCCTCGGTGTGGAAAGGTTTGCAGGTTTTCGCAATAGTCCACGATGGAATCGACATATCGCGCCGCCACGGTGGGCGACCCTACCCCGGCGATATGAGTTTCCAACTCATCAAGCTGTTGCTGGGCTTCCGGGGTGAAAAGAACCGAGTGGCTCACGCTGAGGCGGGCCGCTTGCGCTTGTCGGCAAGGTGCTGCCGCACCTGGTCCACACTGAGCGCGCGGCCAGGATCGGCTTTCAGCTTATCGTAGGCGGCAACGCCTTCCGTGCGTAGCCAACTCTCAAGGGCCTTGTCGCGCGCCTGCAAGGCGCGCAGCCCGTCGCGGATAACCTCGCTCTCGCTGGCATAATCGCCTGACGAAACCTTGGTCTTAACCATCTGCGCCATTTCGTTCGGCAACGTGACGCTGAACTGTTGCGTGCTGCGCATGGAAACCTCCATTCATCAATAGTGTTCAATCGGATTGAACACTATTACATATAGAGCCGATCGGAAACCACACTACCCCTCGCCGTCAATAAGCGCACTCATCGCCCGCTCGATCGTCTCGGCAAGCGTGATTTCGTGGCGGTCAGCATAGGCATAGATCGCTTCGAGGGTATCGGCGCGCAGCCGGGTTGCAAACTGCTCCGTGCGGCCTGTCTTGCGGCGCGCGCGCCGTGTGGGCCTCGTCGGCGCTATCAGCGCGAAATCCGGTGATTTCGGGGTCTCGCGGAACCCGGCCGCGCGTGTGGCCGCCTTGATCGCATTCGGATCAACTGGCAGGGTCGCAGGCGTCTCTAGCTCATCGCCAAAATCCAGCGTGGCCCGCTTCTTTTCCTCGGCGGTCATGCGACCCCTCCCCTAGCGGCGTTGATGACGGCTTGCGCGAATTCGCGCGCGTTTTCCTTGGCGCTGTCCAGGCCGGACACATCGGACAGCTCCAGCTCGTGAACCGTTCCGCCCAGGGAAAACAGCGTGCGATAGGCCGCTCGATCTATCAGCGTGGCCGGAAGGACCGGAATCGCCGCCCCTGCAAACTGGCGGTCAATATCGCGCGCGGTGCGCTCCCGAATGGCCGGTGGCACGCGCGTAAAGAACACGCGATAAGGGATCTCCCGGTTCGCCACCCGCCACATTTGGCGAACCAGTTTGACCGATTTTGCCGCCTCGGCCGCGTCTAAAACCGAACTTTGCAGCGGAATCAGAACCAAATCCGACCGCGCGACTGCAAATCCGATCCGATCCGTTGCGGTGCCTTCCAGATCGACAATGACGAAATCCGCGCTGTCCTTCGCATCCTCGATCGTGTCAATGATCGTTTCGGCCGAATCGTCAACGATGACGCGCAACTCGGCGGGCAAAAGCCGGAGCTGTGACCAGGCTTCAAGCGGTCGATTAGGGTCCGCGTCGATCAATACGACCTTGCGGCCGGCCGCCACGAGTTCGCCAGCTAGCACAACCGCCGAAGTGGTCTTGCCGACCCCGCCTTTGCTCGAAACAAACGATATGACGGCCATGTTTTCTCCAACGATTTGCTAACAAGCAGAATGTTAGCAGCGCGCAATTTATAAGCCGTTAACTGGCTGCAAGCTAGCCGCTTATAACTAGCTATCAGCTTACTAGCAGCTAGCACTTTTATCACCAGCCCCACCACACGCTTTCTCTCGAATGCCCATGCGGTGGTTGCCGCGAGCGAGGAGCTTGCGATTTGAGGCTCTGAGGGTGCCGCCCGGTCCGCTTATTACGCGGGCCGGAACCGCCGCAGGGCCGCGTGAGCGGGCCGAACAGCGGCGTCCGCTTATGTTTCTCCACTTAGATAAATATTAGATGGGGATTCAGTCTGCTTGGCGGACTCACGTTTCAACACACCTTTCGCAAGGCGGGCGAGGGCTTGCCCAAGCGGATTGTCACCGGCTTCCAACAGCGCCAGCTCATCGAGGGGCAGAGCCTTCCGGTAGGCGTTCGCCTCGGCCGCGCGGGCCTCCTGGGCGGCGCTATGGTCATCGGGCGGGGGAGAGGCCTTACCGAACCGGCCAAGCAGCCGCAGGGCCTTTTCGGGCAAGGACAGCCGATATGCGTTGCTCGCCTGCTGCACCTGTGGGCCACGCCCCTCGTTGTGGGTCGGCTCGTAGCGGCGAAGCCAGTCCACAAAGCCATGCTGGCGCAGAGCCTTCAACGCCCGCACGATCGCGTCACGCGAGCGCCGCACCTTGCCCATGATCGTCTCTATGGACGGCTCAAGCCGGCCGGTGCGGAAATCCACGAGGTTGACGAAATACTCAAGCACCTCGATCGCGACCGATCCAAGCGGGCCGCTGCGCTTGCCTCGCTGCCGCTCGGCCAGCTCGTAGCGCTTGGCCGCGAAAAGCACCTGTTGGACTTCCTTGCGCGTCGTCGGCCGCCATATGCGGCCCTCGGATCGGCCCTTGAAATAGCTGTGCCGGCGAACCGGCGTCGGGCACTTCTCGGCCGGGGGAGGGAAGACCAGGCCAAGCGCTGCCTGTCCCGATCCCTGCCAAGCGGCCCGGCGCTCATGAGCGAGCGCGGAAAGCTGCCCGGCTTCATCGTCATTGAGCTGGCCCGCGCCGTGCCAGTTCCAGACTTCCCGCATGATTTCATCAAGCGCGTGCCCGCGCGCGCAGCCGATCGCGGCCGCGATTTGCGTCCTCAACATATATCCTTCGTCCTTCCGTTCGGGAGGACATGACAGCGTGGACAGCGGACAAAGTTTCCCCGTTCCCGGCAAGACTCACTCTTGCCGGGTGGCTAACTCTCGACTATGTTAGGGGCTGTAGATGCTGGCCCAACAAAGCCGGTTCCGAAATCCGAAAACCCCTTGCCGCTGCTAACGGCTAGGGGTTTTTCATTTCATGCCCTCGTGCGTTCTCGATATAAAACCTCAAAGCTTCTTCGATGATCGGCGCGCGCGATGACGCGCCCTTGGCTTCCTTGAGCTGGTCAAGTCGTGCGACCAGATCGGCGGGAAGATCGGTGTTCACATAGATGCGGCCGGCCGCCTTCAACCGCTCCCGATGGGCGGCGACCTTCTCTTTAACTGGTATAGCGGCTCGACTCATAGGTTACAGGAAACCGCGATTCTTCTGATTCTACAACCCTTTGAATCGAAACCGCTGAAATCGTGGGGTTTCGCCCGCGCGCGCCTGATGTGCAGCGAATGTGAAATCCTTATGGAAGCGCCGGAATCGGAAGGGGAGGGCGAGGACCAGGAGGAAGCGGCCTAACGGCCGCCAGCCTTCTGCACGACCGCCGCGCCATCAAGCGCCCGGTAGAGGGTCGCGCGATGTACGCCCAAGAGCCGGGCGACTTCCGCCACCGGCTTCTTTTCTTCATTGATGAGCTGGCGGGCGTGCGCGATCTGCTCGGCCGACAGGGCAGGGGAGGGGCCAAAGCGCACGCCGCGCGCCTTCGCCGCGATCCGGCCGGCGCTCGTTCGCTCCACGATCAAGGATCGTTCAAAATCCGCGATGCCGGCGAACACAGTCAACACCATGCGCCCGGCCGGCGTCGTGGTGTCGGCCCACGGTTCGGCCAGGGAGCGCAGGCCCGCCCCGGCGTCCTTGATCCGCTCCGCGATATTGAGAAGGTCGCCGGTCGATCGGGCGAGGCGGTCTAGCCTGGTGATCGTCACCACGTCGCCGGCGCGAAGATGGTCTAGCATCCGCGCCAACTCGGGCCGGTCGCGCTTCGCTCCAGACGCCTTTTCCTCGAAGAGGCGAACGCATCCTGGGGTCGTTTGCGGGAGGGGGCGAAATCCTACGCTAAGCCGAGCACGCGCTTTCCATAGTCCCTGAGTTCGCCCTTCGGTCCGACATATCGATAGAGGGTAACGCGCTCGATCCCGAGTTCCTTGCACAGGTCGGAAACCGACGTGTCGCGTCGCGTCATGGCGGCCTGGGCGAGACGCACCTGTGCTTTGGTGAGAGCGAATTTCCGCCCGCCCTTTCGTCCGCGCGCTCTGGCGGCGGCGAGACCGGCCATGGTGCGCTCGCGGATCAGATCCCGTTCGAACTCGGCCAGGGTGGCGAAAATGCCGAACACCATGCGGCCGGACGCGGTCGTGGTGTCGATCTGAGCGCCCTTTCCGGTCAGCACCCGCAGACCGATATTGCGATCCGACAGATCCTTCACAGTGTTGACCAGGTGGGCGAGCGATCGCCCGAGGCGGTCGAGCTTCCAGACCACCAGCACATCGCCGTCGCGCAAGGATTTCAGGCAGGCGGCCAGGCCAGGCCGATCGTCGCGGCCGCCGGAAGCGCGATCTTCATAGATGTTGTCCTGTTCGACACCGGCGGCGCGCAAGTCGTCGTGCTGCAGGTCGAGAGACTGCGAGCCATCGGCTTTTGAGACGCGAGCGTATCCGATCAGCATGTTTCTTAAACGTTGGTTTGAGGCGGCGCGCTGGCCACGAATGATTTGTCCGCTGGAAATGTATCTCAACCAGCTTCATAAACAAAGCGTCTTGAACATTATCGGATTTTGAAAAAGGAACATGGATGCCGCGTCGCGTCACTCTAACCGATCGGCAGAAGGACGCGCTGTTGCGCCTGCCGACCTCGCAGGCGGATTTGCTCAAGCACTATACGCTGAGTGATGAAGACCTTGGACACATCAGGCTGCGCCGGCGCGCTCACAACAGGTTCGGCTTCGCCCTGCAATTGTGCGTCCTGCGCTATCCCGGCCGGGTGCTGGCTCCGGGCGAACTGATCCCGACGGACGTCGTGGAATTTATCGGAGCACAGCTTGGCCTGCTTGCCGACGATATCGTTGACTACGCCGCCCGCGAGGAAACGCGGCACGAGCATCTTTCCGAACTGCGGGCGCTCTACGGGTTCCGCACCTTCTCGGGACGTGGTGCGCGCGAGTTGAAGGAATGGCTGTTCCGGGAAGCCGAGATGGCGGTGTCGAACGAAGATATCGCCCGTCGCTTCGTGGCGGAGTGCCGACGCACCCGCACGGTCCTTCCTGCAACATCGACGATCGAGCGGCTTTGCGCCACGGCTCTGGTCGATGCCGAGCGGCGGATCGAGACGAGGATCGCCAGTCGGCTGTCCGTGCCCATCCGGGAACAGTTGCTGGCATTGCTTGAGGAGACGGCCGACGACCGGGTGACCCGCTTCGTGTGGTTGCGTCAGTTCGAGCCGGGCTCGAACTCTTCGTCGGCCAACCGGCTGCTCGACCGGCTCGA
This sequence comes from Aminobacter niigataensis, assembly GCF_946995915.1. Taxonomy (GTDB): domain Bacteria; phylum Pseudomonadota; class Alphaproteobacteria; order Rhizobiales; family Rhizobiaceae; genus Aminobacter; species Aminobacter niigataensis. Next base: position 1,841 of record NZ_OX341519.1, on the reverse strand, counting down.
ATACCTGCAACGTGTCGATCTTCCCGAAAATCTGCTGGCCAGTGTTCCTGCTCATCGGGTGACACGCCTGCGCAGGCAGGGCGAACGGTATTATGCCGACGGCATGCGTGATCTCCCGGAGGACAGGCGGCTTGCGATTCTGGCTGTTTGCGCTTCGGAATGGCAGGCGATGCTCGCCGACGCCGTGGTCGAAACCCACGACCGGATCGTCGGCAGGCTCTACCGTGCATCGGAGCGCATTTGCCAGGCGAGAGTCGCCGACGAAGCGAACGCGGTGCGCGACACCCTGAAATCCTTCGCCGAAATCGGCGGCGCTCTGCTCGATGCACAGGACGACGGCCAGCCGCTGGACGACGTCATTGCTCGCGGTTCGGGTTGGGACGGCTTCAAATCCCTTGTTGTAATGGCAACCAGGCTTACCGTCACCATGGCGGACGATCCGCTCAATCATGTGCTCAACGGCTATCACCGTTTCCGCCGGTACGCTCCTCGCATGTTGCGCCTGCTCGATCTGCGGGCTGCGCCAGTCGCGCTGCCGCTTCTGGAAGCGGTGACGGCCCTGCGCGCCGGTTTGGATGATGCTGCGCGTACGCAATCTGAAAGATCGCAAGTTCCACACATTCGAGAAGGGCGATGCCTATCAGGCGCTGTCGAACCACATCGGCGCGCCGATCAACACCACCCTGATCCTCGACCATTGGGATGATCTGCTCCACCTGGCAGCGTCGATCTCCACCCGAGCAGTTGTGCCATCTACAATCCTGAAGAAGTTGTCGGCGTCACCGAAGGAAAGCCAACTCGCAAGGGCTCTGCGGGAACTGGGCCGCATCGAGCGCTCGCTGTTCATGATCGAATGGTACTCGAGCCCAGCATTGCGACGGAGGTGTCAGGCCGGTCTCAACAAGGGCGAGGCCGCCCACAAGCTTAAGCGAGCGGTATTCTTCCACGAGCGAGGCGAAATCCGCGATCGGTCGTTCGAAAGTCAGGCCTTTCGTGCCTCCGGCCTCAATCTCGTCGTCAGCGCGATCGTGCACTGGAATACAGTTTATCTCGACCGCGCAGTCGCGCATCTGAAACAGGCGGGCAGAACCGTCCCCGACATGTTGCTGAAGCACATATCGCCGCTCAGTTGGGAACACATCAACCTTACAGGCATCTACACCTGGGATACCGAGCATCAAATGCCCGAAGGCTTCCGGTCGCTCAGGCTGCCAGCGCGCCGCCTTCGCGCCGCATGACGTTCATGCTCTGTTCGGGCTTAGCGTGTCTGGGAAAGCAGATCTTGTTCCGACCCCAGATGGCGTCGAAGGATCGTGCGGCGCGCTTTCTGAGCAGTGCCTTGAGCTTTGAGAACGCCATCTCGATGGGGTTGAGATCGGGGGAATAGGGCGGCAGAGGCAGCAGCCAGGCGCCGCGTTGGCGAACCAGTTCGGCGGCCCGCTGGCTTTTGTGGAAGGCGACGTTGTCGAGGATGACGACATCGCCGGGTTCAAGTTCCGGCGCCAGCTGGGTTTCGACCCAGGTTTCGAAGCGCGCCCTGTTCATCGGCGCATCGATGATCCAGGGCGCGACCATGGCATGGCAGCGCAGACCGGCGATGAAGGTCTGCGTCTTCCAGCCGCCGAACGGGGCATGCGTGCAATAGCGTTGTCCCTTCGGCGACCAGCCGGTGCGCTTGGTCAGCCTTGTGTTGGTCGACGTTTCGTCGATGAAGACGAGCCGCGCCAGAGCCTTGTCGAAGAACGGCTTGCGCCCTCCGGTCCAATGCTGGCGCGCCTGCCGGACCTCGGGACGCCGATGCTCGCTCGCCCGGAGGGTCTTTTTTATGACTGAGGCCCAGC
>NZ_OX341520.1:0-24942 GCF_946995915.1 Aminobacter niigataensis | reverse complement strand
GGCTTCGCCCTTTAGCCGCTAAAATTCAAATGAGTAAATATGTGTTTGAGCGTCAATCCGGCAGGCTGGCGACATACTCGGTCAATAGTTCCTTGATGGTCTTGCCCTGCCGGGTTGCGTAGATTTTCAGCTTGGTGTGCTGGTCGGCCGACAGTTCAAAATTGACCCGCTTCATGCTGGCGTCGTCGGCCAGGCTGGCAAGCGTGGCGGCCTTGGATTTGTCCGTGCGTGCGCTCGGGCGGCCGGCGCTGAGTGTGGTTGCTGCTTTGCTCATTTCTTTATTTCCTTAAAGTATCAAATGAGTTTTTGCTTGATTTCGGCGGCCAGGGCGCGAACCTCGGCCGCTGCATCGCCGTCCGGCTCGGATTCAAGAACGGTCGTGCCGGCGGCGGCCGTGCCGGGATAGCTCACGCGCTGCGTGATGCGGGCATCCAGAATGGGCAGCTCGTAGCCGGCCAACGCCTCGGCAACTTCTCCGCCAATGCGGGTGCCCTTGATGGCACGCGATACAACAAAGGCGGCCTGTAGTTTTCCGTCCGTGACCTCGATGCGCTGCTTGACCAGCTCCACCAGGTCGGCCGTGGCCCAAATGTCGTAAGGCGATGGCTGCACCGGAATCAGCACGAAGTCGGCCGCCTTGATGGCCGACACGGCCAGGTCGGCCGCTTGGGGTGCGCCGTCGATCACGACAAAATCCACCTTGCGGGCTACGTTCTTCACGTCCCGGTCAATGGTCGGCCGGTCGATGCCGACAACGGTTAGCGGCTGATCTTCCCGCACGGCTGACCAATCGCGGGCGCTGCCCTGGGGGTCGGAATCGACTAGCAGCACGTCGGCGCCGTCCAGTTGCAAGGCGCGGGCAAGGTGGGTGGCGATGGTGGTTTTTCCACTCCCGCCCTTCTGGTTCAGCACGGCAATGACTTTCATGTGTTCTCCCGGTGTAGTGCGGATGATGGCTTACTCATTGCATCATAGCACAATGAGCGAATGAGTAAAAGCACTTATCATCATTTAGCCGCAATACGCCGTTCCCGCTCCTGGTCGGCCAGCTCACCGGGCCAGCTCGCCAGCTCGTCATCGGGGAGGGCCGCCAGGATTTGCGGCAGGCTCTGCGTTCGATACGGCGGCGGCGGCAGGTCGGCGGCCGGGCCGTCGCCATCGAGGAACGCGGGGCCTTCTTCCTGGCGTTCATCATCGACGGCCGCCAGGGCGTCGGCTTCGCTCAATGCGTCCTCGGCGAACGCACCACGTCGGCGGGCCTCGGTCTTTGTCACTTCCTCGCCACGCGCCAGCGCCCGGTAAAGGGTCGAACGATGCACGGCCAGCAGCTCGGCCGCTTCCTTCACCGTCCGGCCGTCACGGTCGATCAGCTCGCGGGCGTGCTCGATCTGCGCCGGGGTGAGGGTAGGGCGCGGGCCGAACTTCACGCCTCGGGCCTTGGCCGCTTCCCGGCCGTTCCTGGTGCGGTCGATGATTAGGGAACGCTCGAACTCGGCGATGCCGGCAAACACGGTCAGAACCATGCGGCCGGCCGGGGTGGTGGTGTCGGCCCACGGCTCGGCCAGGCTGCGCAAACCCGCGCCGACCGCCTGGATACGCTCGGCAATGTCCAGCAGGTCGCGGGTGCTGCGGGCCAGGCGGTCAAGCCTGGTCACAGTCACAACATCGCCAGGGCGCAAGTGATCGAGCACGCGGGCCAGCTCGGGCCTGTCGCGCCTGGTGCCGGTGATCTTCTCGGCAAAGATGCGCGTGCAGCCTGCGGCGTGCAGCTCGGCGCGTTGGTTGGTCAAGTCCTGGTCGTCGGTGCTGACGCGGGCATATCCCAGCAGCAGGCCAGCGGCGGCGCTCTTGTCTTTCATGGCGTAATGTCTCCGGTTCTAGTCGCAAGTATTCTATTTCATGCAACTAAAACACGCGACAAAAAACGCCAGGGAAAGGGCAGGGTGGCTGTCATTTTCAGAAGACGACTGCACGGAATATCAGGAGTCGGCTGCACTGGTGGATTGCAGCGCGGTGTACAGGGCCGTCTTGCTCACCTTGAGCCGTGTAGCGGCCTCTCGGACATTAAGCCCGTTGGCGATGTGCTCCCGCGCTCGCTGCAACTTGTCGGCGGTGACAACCGGCTTTCGCCCGCCCTTCCTCCCACGAGCGGCGGCGGCAGTCAACCCGGCCTTGGTGCGCTCGCGGATCAAGTCGCGCTCGAACTGGCCCAGCGCGCCGAACACGTGGAAGATGAGCCGCCCGCCTGGCGTGGTGGTGTCGATGGCTTCCGTCAGAGAACGGAAGCCGACGCCTCGCGCTTCCAGCGCGCCTATCGTTTCGATTAGGTGCGGCATAGAGCGCCCGAGCCGATCCAGCCGCCAGACGGCCAGCACGTCGCCGTCGCGCAGGTAGGCCAGCGCATCAGCCAAGCCGGGGCGGTCGGCCTTGGCCCCGGAAGCCGTGTCCTCGAAAACGCGCTCGCAGCCTGCCTTGCGTAGCGCATCCGTCTGCAAGGCGGTGTCCTGTTCCGCCGTCGATACCCGCGCATAGCCGATCAGTGCCATTTGCCGCCTCTCTTGTCCGTCATTCCGTCCGCCTATCTTAATGTCCGACAACCCGTTGTGCAATAACTTTGCTGGACAGTGTCCGGCATGGCCGACTAATGATCGTTTGACGGACATTGACGGTAAGGCATTTTTGCATTACTATGTGAAGCATCAACCTTGATTGCGAGGGCAAACCACCATGACCACATTGACCGTTACCGCACGGGGACAAGTGACGTTTCGGAAGGACGTACTGCAACACCTCGGCATCAGGCCAGGCGACAAGATCGAGCTGGACTTGTTGCCAGACGGTCGGGGCGTGCTCAAGGCGGCACGGCCCGCAGGGACGATAGCCAGCTTTGTCGGCCTGCTCGCGGGCAAGACGCAGAAGGTTGCCACCATCGAAGAAATCAACGAGGCGGCGGCGCAAGGCTGGGCAGGTAAGCAATGAAGGTCGCAGTCGATACCAACGTCCTTGTGCGTGCGGTTGTGCGTGACGATCCCGCACAAGCGGACGTTGCCGCCGCAGTCTTGACCGACGCCGAGTTGATCGCGGTCGCGCTGCCGTGCCTATGCGAATTTGTTTGGGTGCTGCTGCGTGTCTACGGCTTCCAGCAAGCCGACGCGGCCAGCGCGATCCGGGCACTACTGGCCGCCGCGAATGTGGAAGTGAACCGGCCTGCCGTGGAGGCTGGCTTGCTGGTGCTCGACGCGGGCGGAGACTTTGCCGATGGCGTCATTGCCTACGAAGGCAACTGGCTTGGCGGGGAAACCTTCGTTTCCTTCGATAAGAAGGCGGTGGCACTTCTCACGGCGCAAGGGCAATCAACGCGCCTTTTGTGACGGACATGAGCATGAACGAATTCCGCCGACTGGCCGCGAAGATCGACCAACACATGCAGCAGCTTGCCGCCCAGGGTGTCAGCGAGGCCCATGCCATCATCAATCGCATGATGGGGTACGGGCCTGACCTGCACAGGATTTGGGTCGGCACATCCGATCAGCAGCTCATGGCGCTGTCCCGCGAGTTCCCAGGGTTCTACCGCTACGCCCGCATCATGGAAGAGGCATCCGAAGCCGAGCGCCGCAAGGCTTCGCGGCCCTATGACGGCATGGCCGAGTTCTCCGAACAGCACAAGCAAATGGGCGCGCAACTGCTGACCATGGCGGCCACGCTTGAGCGTGGCTACCAGGCGTTTCGTGCGAGCGGCAGTCTCCAAGACTTCCGGCCTCAGCTCGACGAGCTGGGCCGCCTGCATCGGCAATGGCTGTCCGACCTGGAAGCCTTCAAAGACTCGCTGCGCACGCAGGGCGCAGAACCCAAGGTGCTGGAATACGTGAACGAGGCTTTCGGCCGCCTGGCCGAGCGCATCAAGCAGCTTGCCGGTTGATCGCCGGAATTTTCGGCGGTTCCGGCTTTGTCGCGCCGTGCACAAGAGTTCTGAGCAATTCCGATCTCTCGCGGCGCTTCGTGCATAGAACTTCTGACCGTTCCCGGTCAGAAGTTCTATGCACACACGGCGGCCAGCCCAGTGAACTGGTGCAGTCGCCTTCTGAAAACGACAGTGGCAAGCTGTCGCACAACTTAGGACTTATGCGACGGGTGCGATTTTTTGGATACACAATTGTGTATCCATGCGATACTGTCGCCTTATGTCGAGCAAAGACGTTGGCCTCCGTATCCGTGTTGAAAAGGAACTCCGCGAGGCGTTCCAAGGGGCTTGCTTGGCTGAAAACCGGAAGGCATCGGAAGTGCTGCGCGAGTTTATGCAGGCATTCGCCGACCGACACCAAGGCGGCTTGCAGCCGGATATGTTCACGACACCAGCAGCCAGGAAGCCACGTCAATCAACCAAGAGAAAAGCGATATGAGCCAATTCAATTCTTTGGAAATGTGCGCAGGGGCAGGGGGCCAGGCGCTCGGCCTAGAAATGGCTGGCTTCGATCATGCTGCCCTAGTCGAACTGGAACCGGCGGCGTGTGCAACGCTGCGCCTGAACCGTCCCGCCTGGAACGTCATTGAGGACGATTTGCGCCGCTTCGATGGCCGCCCCTATCAAGGCATCGACCTGCTAGCCGGTGGCGTGCCATGCCCGCCGTTCTCCAAGGCAGGAAAGCAGCTCGGCGCGAAGGATGAGCGCGACTTGTTCCCCGAAGCTATCCGCCTGGTCGATGAGTGCCGCCCGCAAGCTGTGATGCTGGAAAACGTGCGTGGCCTGCTCGATGCCGTCTTTGACGATTACCGGAACAAGGTTGAAAAGCAGCTCAAAAAGTTGGGCTATGTGCCTGGCTGGCGGCTGTTCAACGCCTCCGACTATGGCGTGTCGCAACTACGCCCGCGTGTGGTGTTCGTCGGTATCCGTAAAGACCTGGCCGGCGGCTTCTCCTGGCCGGAACCGCTGCAAAGCGAACCGCTGACAGTGGGCGAACTGCTGCACGATCTCATGGCCACGAACGGCTGGCGCGGTGCCAACCGTTGGCGCGAACAGGCGAACGTCATTGCTCCAACGCTGGTAGGCGGTTCCAAGAAACACGGCGGGCCTGACCTCGGCCCAACCCGTGCAAAACGCGCATGGGCCGCCCTGGGCGTCGATGGCATGGGCCTATGGGACGATGCCCCGCCGCGTGATTTCGTGGGTATGCCGCGCCTGACAACGCGCATGACGGCACGCATTCAAGGTTTCCCCGATGACTGGCAATTCTCCGGCCGCAAGACGGCCGCCTATCGCCAGATCGGCAACGCCTTTCCGCCGCCGGTGGCCGCTGCGGTGGCCCGGCAAATCTTCGCGGCGCTGTCCGTCAAACGTATCTACAAGGTGGCGTGATGAGTGTTCCCGCCGAGTTCTCGGAAGCCCGCAAAGCGTTCCATGCAAAGCTGTTGGAAGCAACGCTGACCACCAATGCTGCGGGCGTGGTGAGCAACGCCGATAGCAGCAACACCACAAGCAAGGCGATTGCCAAGGGCATTGCCGATCTGCTCAAAGCTGAAACCATCGGCGAACGCATCGCGGGCCAGACTTCGGGCAACCAGTTTGAAGGCATCTGCGCAGGCTTCGTGCGGGAAACCTTCCTCAAGCTCGGCCACCTCCGGCCCGGCATTTGGGACGTGCATCAAGTCTCCGGCCGTAACCGCCTGGAAATTGCCCGTTATGAGCAATACGCGCACCTGGTCGCGCTCGACCGGGCCGCCAAGGCCGATGCCGAACTGGCGGCCGCCCTGGGCAGCGACTACACCATCACGCCGGATATTGTGGTGGTGCGCGACACCGAGGACGACAGCGCCATCAACGCCCCGGCGCTCCTGGTCGATGACAGTGTGACCACGCTTGCCAGCCTGCGGAAGAAAAACGGCGGCCTGCCGCTGCTGCACGCCAGCATTTCATGCAAATGGACAATTCGCAGCGACCGGGCGCAGAACGCCCGTTCCGAAGCGTTGAACCTGGTGCGCAACCGCAAGGGCCGTCTGCCTCATGTGGTGGTCGTCACGGCCGAACCGACACCAAGCCGCCTTGCCTCTATCGCCCTGGGAACCGGGGACATTGATTGCGTGTATCACTTCGCCCTGTATGAGCTGCAAGCCACGGTAGAAGCCTTGGGCATGACCGACGCGGCCGACATGCTGGCCGTGATGGTCGATGGCAAGCGCCTGAAAGACATTTCCGATTTGCCGCTGGATTTGGCCGTATGAACCAGGCTGCCACCATCAGCGCCGCCGTTCCTGCGGACGTGAAAGCCGAAGCTGCCGCCGTCGCGGCAGCGCACGGCATGAGCCTGGCCGGCCTGGTGCGCGAGCTGGTGGCCCGCGTGGCCGCCCGCGAAGCTGAAACGCTGGCCTGGCTCGATGAGGCCCGCCGATGAGCCGCCCGCGCTACACGCTCGATGAGCTGCTGGCCGAATCCGACTATTCGCAGCCGCTACCGCCCGAAGAACGGGAATGGGTCGATGCGCCCGCCGTTGGCCGCGAGTGGCCGGCCTGCGAAACCTTGGAAGGCGAGGGGCTGGCCAACATCGCCAGTTCCGACGATGACGGCCGCGACGGTGGATCTCATCGCCAGGAATGACGATGCAAGATCCAGACGTGAAAAGGGCGGCCAGTGGCCGCCCTTCTTGTTCCTGGTCGCCGTTACCGGCTCGCGTTCCAGTCTGCCATCTTCAACTGTGCCAAGGCTGATTCAGCGTGCAGCCTCTCCAATGCGGCCGCCTCGCGGGCGCGAAGGGTGGCAAGCGACACCGCCAGCAGCTCGCGCCGCTCGGCCGACAAGCCGGGTTCGCGTAGCTCGGCCTCGATGCTGTCCATTGTGTTCTGCGCCCGGCTCGCCGTGACCTGGTAGGCGTCATAAGCCGCCTGGACAGGGGCCATGATCGAAAAGCGGGCCGCGTCGGCATCCTGGCCGGCGTGCGCGGTCGAAGCGATCAGAAGGGCGGCCACGGCCGCCAGCGGGAAGGAATTGCGAAGTTTCATAGCTGTTGCTCCAAAGGTTGAGGATTCATCGAGACGCCGGCGGCGTCCGGTATCGACCTGGGCGCAGCGCCCGGCCTTCGGGTTCTGTGCAGGGCTTACCGCACGACGCGGCGCTCGATCTCGGCCGCAACTGCCTGGGCGCGGTCTATCGGCACGGTCTGCGTGTAGATGCCATAGCCATAGCTCACCAGTGAAACGGCTTCGCCCCTGGTGTTCACGACAACGCCGCCCGAGTTGCCGCCGATGATTGAAGCCGTCACCAGCATGAAATCATCGGGGGAAAGCATCGCGGCATCGCGGCCATACCACGCCACGATGCCCACGCCCACGGCGAAGCCGTAGCCGCCTGGCGAACCGATCGCCATCACGTCCTGCCCCTGGCGGGGCATGACGCCAGCAACCGGAATCGGGGGCAGGGGGTCGCCCTCGATCTCGATCAGCGCCACGTCGCGGGAAATGTCCGCGCCGATCACGCGGGCCTCGCGCCACTCGCCGGCAGCGGTGCGCACGCGCAATGCTTCCTGGCCTTCGACACAATGGGCCACGGTCAGCACCTTGTTTCCTTCGACGGCCACGCCGCCGCAGATGATGCGCTGCCGCCGCTTGGCATCCTCTTTCGGCCAATCCCGATGCCAAGCGCGAATGCGGGTGAGGGCGGCCGTAGCCGCGTTCTGTTGAACGCCAGGAATACGCCAGGCGTGATTGTTCTGGCCGGTGCCATAGGGCTTGTCGATGCCCGCCAGGGCCACCACGGATGGCATGGCGCGCTCGGCCAGGGCGGGCCAGTCCGGCGCGACAGGCGGCCGGGTGTCGGGGGGCAGGGTGCCGCGCCGCACACTGGCCGCGCTTATCGAGTTCTCGGCAATGGCGGTTTGCTCGCGCTGGAAGTCCTCGATGCGCTCCCGCGTGTCGCGCAGGGTGTTGGCGTTCGCGGCTGTGGTCGGTAGATGTCAACAATGATGTCCGGTTTTTCATGCAACGAGCTTTACTTTTTCCGGTAGCACCTCGGGCATCTTTTCCGGGTTAAGCCAGACTGTATCGATGTGCTCCCAATTCCTCACCGTCCGGCCACGCCACCTCTCAGGATTGGCCTGTTTGGCCGCCTCATATACGGCAGTGCGGCCAGCCAGAATCTGGCAATCAGCGCCAGCATGACGCTGCGCAGGCGTGACGAACTGGATGCCACTGTGGCGATGCTCGGTGTTGTACCAGGCGACGAAGCCCTGCACCCAGGCACGGGCTTGGTCGATGTCTGCGAAGCGTTCGCGCGGATAGGCAGGCGTGTATTTCAGGGTCCGGAACAGGGCCTCCGAGTACGGGTTATCGTCACTCACCGAGGGGCGGCTAAACGACGGCACGATGCCCAACTTCTGCAGCGTCGCCAGCATGGTCGCCCCTTTCATCGGGCTGCCATTGTCGGAGTGCAGCACCAGTTGATCCCGGCGAACGCGATGGCGCAAACAGGCTTTACTGATCAGCATCGCCGCATGGGCCGAGGACTCACTGTGATGAATCTCCCAGCCAACGATCATGCGGCTAAAGACATCCATCACCAGGTACAGGCGATAGAACTCTCCGCGCACTGCAGCGGGCAGGAATGTGATGTCCCACGACCAGACCTGGCCCGGTGCGGTGGCGGCCCAGGCCCGAGGCCTTTCGGGCACATGGGGCGCAGCAGCGCGGCCCCGACGATTCACCTGTGCATGCTCACGCAAGACCCGGTAAAAGCTCGACTCGCTGGCAATGTAGATCCCCTGATCGGCCAGCCTGGGCACGATCTGGGTCGGCGCCAGGCTCTGGTGCTGCGCACTATTGCATACCGCCAGGATCTGTTCGCGTTCCTGCTCGGTGAGCGCCTGGGCGCTGGGTTTGCGTCTCGCACCCTTGCGCTTGTCAGTGAGGCTTTCAGCCCCGCGCCAGCGACGCAGGGTCCGGTCCGTAATCCCCAGCACACCACAAGCTTTGTACGTGCGTGCGCCGGCTGCCACAGCTTCGTCAATCAAGGTGATGGCCATCTGTTTCATCGGCTCGAGGATCAGTCGTCCTCGCCGTCGCCCCAGATGGCCTGGGCTTTTTTTGACAGCGTCAGCAACGCCGCTGCCTCAGCCAGTGCCCGTTCCTTGCGCAGCAGTTCCTTCTCCAGCTTGCGGCTCCTTTTACGCTCTGCCGTGAGCTGCGCCTTGTCAGCTGGGGCGCTACCCGCATCCATGGCCTCGAACGCTTGCTTCCAGGCATCGAGCTGCTCGGGATACAGGCCGTGTTCCCGGCAGTATGCCGAGCGTTCAGCCTCATTCATCGGCGCCGTCTGGATCACCGCAGCCAACTTGGCACGGGCATCCCAACGGTCGGGACTGGAAGGTTTGGCAGGCACAACAAATCCTCGCGATTGGAACTGCTTTTTCCAAGCATACAGCGTCGGGCCGGAAGCACCGGGCCAGAGCTGAAAGAGTCGTCGGGCAGTTCCTCGCCATAAGAGACAGCTTGAAAAAAGCCGAGGCCGACGCGGGCGAGATCGACGATCTCGATGAGATTGCGGCTCAGCTGACCGTGGCCGCATTCAAACCAGCGAAGTGATCGCAGACTAGATAACGGGCCCCCAGGGGGGGGTCTCATGCGCCTTGAGGTTCTCGCCGATTCGGAAGCTCAAAGACGGTGTCAAAAAGCAGGGTAAAGATAAACGTGTAAATGAGGAAAAACACGATCAGTGCGGCCACCATCGTGAAGGCCTTGTACACGCCGATGTTGTACCAAAGCATGTATAGCGGCAAGGTGGCCGCCAGCAGCCCGGCCTCAAACCCCGCAGCATGTATGCATCGGACTTTAACGGTGCGCGCGAAGACCCCGCTCCGCCTCTCCCATGATTCGAAGAGCGTGTTGTAGATATAGTTCCAAGCAACTGCCAGCGCGGAGACGGCGATCGCAATAGGCAGTGATCCTTGAGCATTTCCGCCGCTCAGGATCATCAATATGATGGTTGAGAACAGGACAGCAAAAATCTCGAAAAGAACGACGTAGGTAATACGCCGTTTGATCGGGGATAGATAAAACAAAAGTAACTCCAGTAAAAGAGCCTTCTGACTCCTGTGAAGAGCCGGCCCGTTTATCTATTAAGTCGGTTGGGTGGCATCCGGCATTTGATACCGGCTATTTCCCACAGCCCGCGTAACCTGCCACCATTGAAACGCGTCCTCCGGTAGATGTCAACAATGATGTCCGGTTTTTCATGCAACGAGCTTTACTTTTTCCGGTAGCACCTCGGGCATCTTTTCCGGGTTAAGCCAGACTGTATCGATGTGCTCCCAATTCCTCACCGTCCGGCCACGCCACCTCTCAGGATTGGCCTGTTTGGCCGCCTCATATACGGCAGTGCGGCCAGCCAGAATCTGGCAATCAGCGCCAGCATGACGCTGCGCAGGCGTGACGAACTGGATGCCACTGTGGCGATGCTCGGTGTTGTACCAGGCGACGAAGCCCTGCACCCAGGCACGGGCTTGGTCGATGTCTGCGAAGCGTTCGCGCGGATAGGCAGGCGTGTATTTCAGGGTCCGGAACAGGGCCTCCGAGTACGGGTTATCGTCACTCACCGAGGGGCGGCTAAACGACGGCACGATGCCCAACTTCTGCAGCGTCGCCAGCATGGTCGCCCCTTTCATCGGGCTGCCATTGTCGGAGTGCAGCACCAGTTGATCCCGGCGAACGCGATGGCGCAAACAGGCTTTACTGATCAGCATCGCCGCATGGGCCGAGGACTCACTGTGATGAATCTCCCAGCCAACGATCATGCGGCTAAAGACATCCATCACCAGGTACAGGCGATAGAACTCTCCGCGCACTGCAGCGGGCAGGAATGTGATGTCCCACGACCAGACCTGGCCCGGTGCGGTGGCGGCCCAGGCCCGAGGCCTTTCGGGCACATGGGGCGCAGCAGCGCGGCCCCGACGATTCACCTGTGCATGCTCACGCAAGACCCGGTAAAAGCTCGACTCGCTGGCAATGTAGATCCCCTGATCGGCCAGCCTGGGCACGATCTGGGTCGGCGCCAGGCTCTGGTGCTGCGCACTATTGCATACCGCCAGGATCTGTTCGCGTTCCTGCTCGGTGAGCGCCTGGGCGCTGGGTTTGCGTCTCGCACCCTTGCGCTTGTCAGTGAGGCTTTCAGCCCCGCGCCAGCGACGCAGGGTCCGGTCCGTAATCCCCAGCACACCACAAGCTTTGTACGTGCGTGCGCCGGCTGCCACAGCTTCGTCAATCAAGGTGATGGCCATCTGTTTCATCGGCTCGAGGATCAGTCGTCCTCGCCGTCGCCCCAGATGGCCTGGGCTTTTTTTGACAGCGTCAGCAACGCCGCTGCCTCAGCCAGTGCCCGTTCCTTGCGCAGCAGTTCCTTCTCCAGCTTGCGGCTCCTTTTACGCTCTGCCGTGAGCTGCGCCTTGTCAGCTGGGGCGCTACCCGCATCCATGGCCTCGAACGCTTGCTTCCAGGCATCGAGCTGCTCGGGATACAGGCCGTGTTCCCGGCAGTATGCCGAGCGTTCAGCCTCATTCATCGGCGCCGTCTGGATCACCGCAGCCAACTTGGCACGGGCATCCCAACGGTCGGGACTGGAAGGTTTGGCAGGCACAACAAATCCTCGCGATTGGAACTGCTTTTTCCAAGCATACAGCGTCGGGCCGGAAGCACCGGGCCAGAGCTGAAAGAGTCGTCGGGCAGTTCCTCGCCATAAGAGACAGCTTGAAAAAAGCCGAGGCCGACGCGGGCGAGATCGACGATCTCGATGAGATTGCGGCTCAGCTGACCGTGGCCGCATTCAAACCAGCGAAGTGATCGCAGACTAGATAACGGGCCCCCAGGGGGGGGTCTCATGCGCCTTGAGGTTCTCGCCGATTCGGAAGCTCAAAGACGGTGTCAAAAAGCAGGGTAAAGATAAACGTGTAAATGAGGAAAAACACGATCAGTGCGGCCACCATCGTGAAGGCCTTGTACACGCCGATGTTGTACCAAAGCATGTATAGCGGCAAGGTGGCCGCCAGCAGCCCGGCCTCAAACCCCGCAGCATGTATGCATCGGACTTTAACGGTGCGCGCGAAGACCCCGCTCCGCCTCTCCCATGATTCGAAGAGCGTGTTGTAGATATAGTTCCAAGCAACTGCCAGCGCGGAGACGGCGATCGCAATAGGCAGTGATCCTTGAGCATTTCCGCCGCTCAGGATCATCAATATGATGGTTGAGAACAGGACAGCAAAAATCTCGAAAAGAACGACGTAGGTAATACGCCGTTTGATCGGGGATAGATAAAACAAAAGTAACTCCAGTAAAAGAGCCTTCTGACTCCTGTGAAGAGCCGGCCCGTTTATCTATTAAGTCGGTTGGGTGGCATCCGGCATTTGATACCGGCTATTTCCCACAGCCCGCGTAACCTGCCACCATTGAAACGCGTCCTCCGGTAGATGTCAACAATGATGTCCGGTTTTTCATGCAACGAGCTTTACTTTTTCCGGTAGCACCTCGGGCATCTTTTCCGGGTTAAGCCAGACTGTATCGATGTGCTCCCAATTCCTCACCGTCCGGCCACGCCACCTCTCAGGATTGGCCTGTTTGGCCGCCTCATATACGGCAGTGCGGCCAGCCAGAATCTGGCAATCAGCGCCAGCATGACGCTGCGCAGGCGTGACGAACTGGATGCCACTGTGGCGATGCTCGGTATTGTACCAGGCGACGAAGCCCTGCACCCAGGCACGGGCTTGGTCGATGTCTGCGAAGCGTTCGCGCGGATAGGCAGGCGTGTATTTCAGGGTCCGGAACAGGGCCTCCGAGTACGGGTTATCGTCACTCACCGAGGGGCGGCTAAACGACGGCACGATGCCCAACTTCTGCAGCGTCGCCAGCATGGTCGCCCCTTTCATCGGGCTGCCATTGTCGGAGTGCAGCACCAGTTGATCCCGGCGAACGCGATGGCGCAAACAGGCTTTACTGATCAGCATCGCCGCATGGGCCGAGGACTCACTGTGATGAATCTCCCAGCCAACGATCATGCGGCTAAAGACATCCATCACCAGGTACAGGCGATAGAACTCTCCGCGCACTGCAGCGGGCAGGAATGTGATGTCCCACGACCAGACCTGGCCCGGTGCGGTGGCGGCCCAGGCCCGAGGCCTTTCGGGCACATGGGGCGCAGCAGCGCGGCCCCGACGATTCACCTGTGCATGCTCACGCAAGACCCGGTAAAAGCTCGACTCGCTGGCAATGTAGATCCCCTGATCGGCCAGCCTGGGCACGATCTGGGTCGGCGCCAGGCTCTGGTGCTGCGCACTATTGCATACCGCCAGGATCTGTTCGCGTTCCTGCTCGGTGAGCGCCTGGGCGCTGGGTTTGCGTCTCGCACCCTTGCGCTTGTCAGTGAGGCTTTCAGCCCCGCGCCAGCGACGCAGGGTCCGGTCCGTAATCCCCAGCACACCACAAGCTTTGTACGTGCGTGCGCCGGCTGCCACAGCTTCGTCAATCAAGGTGATGGCCATCTGTTTCATCGGCTCGAGGATCAGTCGTCCTCGCCGTCGCCCCAGATGGCCTGGGCTTTTTTTGACAGCGTCAGCAACGCCGCTGCCTCAGCCAGTGCCCGTTCCTTGCGCAGCAGTTCCTTCTCCAGCTTGCGGCTCCTTTTACGCTCTGCCGTGAGCTGCGCCTTGTCAGCTGGGGCGCTACCCGCATCCATGGCCTCGAACGCTTGCTTCCAGGCATCGAGCTGCTCGGGATACAGGCCGTGTTCCCGGCAGTATGCCGAGCGTTCAGCCTCATTCATCGGCGCCGTCTGGATCACCGCAGCCAACTTGGCACGGGCATCCCAACGGTCGGGACTGGAAGGTTTGGCAGGCACAACAAATCCTCGCGATTGGAACTGCTTTTTCCAAGCATACAGCGTCGGCCTGGAGATGCCCGTCTCGCGACTGAGGTGGGCGACGCTCTGGTTGTTCGGTGGCATCATTTTTCTAACGACCTGCTCTTTGATCTCTTGGTTATAGGTGGACATAAAAGCACTCCGATCACCCCCTCAATCTACGGTTTCAGGTGACCGGACATCTATTGTGACAGAGGGGGTGGTCGCCACGGTGTAGCCCGCCAGGGTCAATGCAGCGCCGGCGGCGATGTAGGTTGCAAGGGCGGCACGCCGCCAGGCTTTAGCGCGGCTCATGCTGTGCGCCCTCCCGGTCGATCAGGCCCAAGCGTTCCAGGCGCGTGCCTACGCGGTCGCCCTCATGCAGCAGCTCGACGTGCTGCCAGTAGGAAAAGACCAGCACGCCGCCGGCCAGGATGAGCGCGGCCAGCGATACGCCGAAGGTGATGCAATATTTCGATATACCGGGTTCTGCCCGGCCGGTAACATTGGAAGTAGCCATGATTTCACCTCTATGTCAGGTGGGTTGTGGTCAGGTGTCCAGGTGGGTTGCCGCCTTCCTGGGCACCGCTTTTTAGCGGCTGAAACTGCGGGACTGCTCCCGGTCGCGTGCCGCCTTCTCCTTGAACCGCTCGGCGATTTCCCGCGCCCTGGCTTGCTTCACCTGGTCGCCGCTCTCGTTGTCGCGGTTCAATTCCTTTGCCAGCGTCTTTGCCTGCTGGCCGTTGATCTCGTTGCGGTCGATGCGCTGCTCTGCGCTGTCTTGGTTCTGCGCGTCCAGCTCGAAGCCCTGGGCCTGCTTGGCCTGCGGTTGCTCGGCCTCGATGTTCTGCGATGCCAGCGCGGCCGCCTGGCCGTGCCGCTCTAGCCGCTCCTGGTCTTTCGCCTCGCGGCGCTCCTGGGCCTGCTCGATCTTCGTTGCATAGCTCTTGGCAAGTTCTTCGTTCGTCGGTTCGGTGCTCATCGTCTTTCCTCCTGGCGTAAACCTCAAATTCTCATTTACTCATTGCATCATAACACTAAACGCAAATGAGTAAAAGCGTTTTAACTCAATACCCGCGCCCGCCATCGCGGCCGCGCTCCTGTTCACGCTGCTGCTGTCGGCTGCGCGTGATTTCCTGCGGATTGCGTGCATACCTGTCGGCAAGCTCGCGCTGCATCTTGTCCAGCTCGACGGCCTGACGCTCTTTCGGCATGGCATTGAACCGCTCGATGCGCTCGCGCAGCTCGCCCGGCAATGCCTGCCACTTCGACGGGCTGCGGTCGGTGTAACCGGCAATGCCGTTGCGGCGGCCTGCTGCCAGCGTCTTGAACCGGCTGACTTCTTGGCGTGCATTCATCTCTGCCCGCTTGCGGTCTTGTTCGCTGACCTGGACGGCCGCCAGGCGCTCCGGCTCGGCCTTGGCCTGGGACGGCTGCGCCAGGCCCGCAAAGGCCCGCTGCTGGCCTTCCTGCATGATGGCCGCCGAATGGTGCCGGGGGTCTTTCCCGGCCGCGTGGAACTCCTGGGCGACGGCAAGCTGTGCCTTCGCCACGTCCAGGGCCAGGCCGCCGCCTGCCGCCTCGGCACGCTCGACACCGGCGCGGAATCCGGCCAGCGGGTCGGGTGCCGGGCGCTCGGCCTGGGGCCGCTGCTGCGGCGCTGCCTGCTCGCCGCGTTCCTCGCTGACCTGCTGCCGGAACTTCGCCGCGATCTCGGCCGCCCGGCGCTTCTTCTCGTCCTCTGGCGTGCGCTCGTTCTGCTGCGGCCGCTGCACGGTTGGCGTGCCAGCAATGTCGGTCGCGGGCATGAGGTCGGGGCGGCCGTGGCGTTCCAGGTTGCGGCGCAGGCCGTCGCGCATCTTCCCGGCCAGCTCGGCCACCTTCGCCCGCCCACGTTCCAGCCAGCGGCGCACCACGCTTTCACCGTCAAAGCCGCGCCGGTCGGCAAAGTCCAAAGTGCTTTCCTTCGGACGCTCGCGGCCTAGCACCTGGGCCAGCTTGCCGGCGGCCAGCTCGGCCGCGCCGCGAACGTGCCAGGTGTTGCGCTCGGCCGTGGTGCCGTCTGGCAGGCGCACGGTTTCAGAGCCGCCATGTTCCAGGCCGATACGGTCGCCTCGCTTCGCGCCGCTGGCCGCAATGGCGCGTTCAAGATCGACGCCCCAAATGGTGTGCCGTTCGCCGTTGTCGTTTTCCAGAGTGGCAAAGTAGCTGGCCCGGTTCTCCGGCTTGTTCTCGTAGGGCGCTGCGCCATGATCGACCAGGCGGCCGGCGCGGCGGTCTGTGAAGTCGTCGGCTCCTGCAAACAGGGTCGCCGCCTCGCGGTGCCGGGTCATGCCGACATAGGCAAGGCTCCTATCCATGCCAGGGGTCGCCAGCAGGTAAGCCCTATCGACGGTAACGCCCTGGGCTTTGTGAATCGTGACGGCATAACCATGATCGACGGCGGCATATTGCGCGGCCTGGAACCGGCGGGCTTCGCCGCTGTCCAGGCGCACGGCCAGGCTTCCATCTTCGGCACGCTCGACGGTGCCAAGAGTGCCGTTCTTAACGCCAAGGTCGCGGTCGTTTTTCAGGAACACGATGCGGTCGCCTGGGGCAAATTCCCGGCCGCCACGCTCGGTCATAAAGCGGGCCGTGCCGCGCAGCTCTCCGCGTTCCTTGCGGGCCTCGCGCACGGCTTCATTGAGCGCCTGCACGTCCTTATTGCTGTGCGCAAGGATGATCTGGCTACCCTTGCCCTGGTCGCCGACATAAGCGGCCGCCAGGCTGTCGCGGGCGGCGTCCCGGCTGTCGTGGATTTTGACGTGGCCGCGCTCGGCATAGGCCGCCAAGCCATCGGCAACGGAACCGCGCGCAAGCTCCTGGCCGGCGGCACGCGCCCATGCCTCTTTCTGGCGTCGAACCTCGGTGATTTCTGCCGCGCCGACATGCTGCACCACGCCCCGGAAAGCCGCGCCCGCCTCTATGGCGGCAAGCTGCTTGTCGTCGCCCAGCAGGACGACTTTTGCCCCGGCCTGCTCGGCGGCTTTCAGCACGCGGCCAAGCTGGCGGCTGCCGATCATGCCCGCTTCGTCGATCACCAGAACATCGCGGGAAGTGAGTTTGTCTTTTCCGTTCTTCCAGGCAAATTCAAGGGATGCCAGCGTGCGGCTGTCGATGCCGCTACCCGCCTGCAATTCGTCGGCCGCCTTGCCCGCCAGGGCCGCGCCGCGCACGTTGAAGCCCTGCGCTTGCCATGCCTCGCGTGCAACCTTCATCGAGAACGATTTGCCTGTGCCGGCGTCGCCGATGACCACGGCCAGGCTGCCCGGCTTGAGAACGTGCCGGACGGCGTTTTGCTGCTCTGCCGATAGGGTGCCTGCGCCGTCAATCGCCGCGTTCGTGATGGGGCCGGAAACGCCATGCCTGCCGGTTCTCGCCAGGCGCTCGGCACTGTCCACCATGCCGCGCTCGGTGTCGATCATTTCGCGGGTAGAGAACTTCGCCGGGTCGCGCCCGTTGGCCGGTTCCATCTCGACCAGAAGCGGCGATTTTTCCAGCCTGGCAAGCAAGCCCTGGAACTGGTCGGCATCGTCAATGTAGCGGTTCAGCTCTGCGGCAATATCGCGGCGCGTGAATACCGCTTGCGTGGCCGTGAGCTTGTCTAGGATGATCTCCGGCCGCTCGACAATCTGCCGCGCCTGCTCCTGCCGGTCGGCGTTGTGAATGTCGATGCGGTCGGCCTCCAGGCCGCGCCTGTCCATCGCCACGGCATCGCTGCCGATGTGCTTGGTTGGTGTGAGTTCTACGCCCTGATCTGCATAGCTGCGATGATCTACGCGGGCGCTGATTCCGGCCCGCTCTAGCGCCTCGTTTGTTAGCTCGGCCCACTGCTGGCGAATCTCGATGATGTCGCCCTGGCTTGTGCCAGGAATGCCCGCTTTCTGCCTGTCTTTGTTCGCCAGCTCAATGACGGCCTTCGCGCCTAGCGTTCCATCGGCCTGAATGGTGCGCGTGGTCGCCAGCATATGAACGTGAAAATTCCGGTCGTCGCCCTCCTTGTCTGGTGCGTGAATGCACACATCCACGGCCACGCCGTAGCGGTCTGCGATAGCCTGCCCCATGCGCGTTGCCAGCTCTTTACGGTCGGCTTCGTTCAGCTCATGCGGCAGGGCCGCCCGCCACTCTCGGGCCACTCGCGCATCTTTTCGCTTCTCGGCGGTCTCGGCGGCATTCCACAAGGCGGCACGCTCGGGAACCGGCACGCCTGCGGGCGTGACTATCTCGGACGACAACACGCCGCCTTTGCGGGTGAAATCGAACACTTCTCCGGTGCGCTCATCTACCAGCGACGACGCGGAACGATAGGCGGCAGCGGCCACGGCGCTATGCCCGGCCGCCCGTCCTATCGTGTGCGTGTTCAAGTGGTAGATCGCCATTTTTTCCCTTGGCGTTTTAGCCGCTAAAAAGGGGTGCCGGGGTATCCCCGGCCGCATGAGGGTTGCGCAGCAACCCGTAAGTGCGCATTTCGCTTTCGCTCCATGACTATACCAGCGCCGCGCCTTCCCCGCCAGCGTCGCCGGTGGTAAGATCGTGTGCGCATAACCCACAATCTCGAAAGGAGCTATGACGATGGCACGAAAGACGTTATCCGAACGCAAGGCCGACAAGCTGGCCGAACTGAACCGCATCAAGGCAGAACTGGCCGAATTGGAAAGCAAGGCCGCTGAACGCATTGGTAAGATTGCCCTTGCCGCTGGCCTCGGCGATCTCGACATAGACGACGCTTCATTGCGGAAGGAGTTTGAGGCTGTCGCCTCGAAATTTCGCAAAAGCGAAGGCAAGCAAGCTGCCCCGATGGCGGCAACGAATAGCGCAGATTGAGCGCGATTTGGGACGCCTTCGGATGAACGCCAGGAGAGAAGATACCCGCCGGAAAATCCAGCTCGGCGGCTTGGTCATAAAGTCCGGCATGGCGGGCTATCCGGCGTCTGTGATTTTGGGCGCTTTGACCCTCGCGGCCGGTGCGCTAAATGGGCCAAACGCTGACGCTACAAAAGCACGCTTTGAGGCGGCAGGCGATGAGGCTTTTTCCGATGATGGAGAGGACGGCGGCAACCGTTCCTAGCCGTCAATTCAACCTGACATAGAGGTGAAGCATGATGGACGTTAGAGATTTTTTGGCGAGATTGTGGGCCGCTGTCGTAGCGGTATTTTTTGGGGCGTTCGTGCTGTCGTTGGCGAACACGGCGCACGCCCGCGTTTTCCCTGAATGCAACCCGGCGGCAGAGGCCGCGAAGTTCTACGGCGCGGAAGATTCGGATGCCTGGGTGAAGCGCGTTTGTGATGCGCAAGAGGCGGCATTCCAGAAGTGGGAAAACAGCCTGCAAGCCCTGGACGTTGGGCAGCAGGATTTGGCGATGGCGACGAACGCCGGGAATTGGCAAGCCTACCGGGACAAGTGGGCCGAATTGCTGCCGGTGTTGAAGGAACTGGAAGCCGCTGCGGTGGCGAACCGGAACGCGCCAGGCGCGGCAAACATCCTTAGTCTGTATCGCAACGATTTGGGCCTGTTCTTGCAGAATGCGGGCCTTGCCTCGGCGGGCAGCCTGGACGATTTCAGCGCCCGGATTCTGGCGGGCCTGGACGGCGAACGGCCAGCGGCGGCGGCAACGGCTGGCGTCAATGTCGTGCAGCAATCCGTGACGCGAGGCGTTGAGTTCGGCAAGGGCATCGGGACGGCACAAGCGGAAACGATTCTTGCGGAGTATCGCGCCCAAGTTCAGCAGCGCGGCGCGGAACGCATGGAACAGCTCGGCGGCTCGACCGTGAGCGGCTATTTCGGCGGTTTCGGCGAGCGCATCAAGGCGGCTTTCGGTGGCTGGTTGTTCTACCTGGTCACGGTCTGCTTTGTCGGCGCGTGGCTGGCGCACAAGCGACGGCAGAACCCTGTGACGGTCGGCACGGCCGTT
The DNA here is from genome assembly GCF_946995915.1 of Aminobacter niigataensis. Lineage (GTDB taxonomy): Bacteria > Pseudomonadota > Alphaproteobacteria > Rhizobiales > Rhizobiaceae > Aminobacter > Aminobacter niigataensis. Next base: position 5,130 of record NZ_OX341520.1, on the reverse strand, counting down.
GGTCTGGCCTTCCTCGTTCCATCGGTCGGCATGTTGCTTCTGTTCGTGTTCGCGCCATTCATTCCGGGCTGGTTCATCCTCGCCGCGACGGTCGCCGGAACAGTGGCAACGTATCTGAACGCGGGCCGGGTGTTCGGCTGGCTCGCGGGCCTGGTCGGCGCGGAGTCTCCGACAGGAAAGCGGCTGCGCATCCTCGGCGCAACGATTGAAAACCTGCGCGGCCAGGTGCAACCGTCCGGGCCAGTTGCGGCCGCCGGTGCGGCGGTCGCGGCGGTCGATAACAGCAGCACGCATCCGCTGGGTTCGCACGGCTCGGCCCGTTGGGGAACGGTCGATGAAATCCGCCAGGGCGGCCACCTGGTCGCGCCTGGTAAGCCGGGCGGCTTCGCCCTTGGCCGGGTGTCGGATGCGCCCGCCGGCCTCGATCAGCGTTTCCGCTTTACCGGCCATGTCGTGACCGTGGCCCCGACCGGCTCCGGCAAGGGCATTGGCGCGGTGATTCCGAACCTCCTGGACTATCCCGGATCGGCCCTGGTTCTCGACGTGAAGGGCGAAAACGCGGCCGTGACGGCTCGCGCCCGCCGGGCGCTCGGCCAGGCCGTGCATGTGGTCGATCCGTTCGCGGTCAATGGCGACGGCGCGGCCGCTTTCAACGTCCTGGATCGCCTGGACGTGTGGAACCCGGATTGTGTGAGCGAATCCGCCACGCTGGCCGATTGCCTAGTGATCGGCAGCGAGAAAGCCGAATCCAAGTTCTTCGATGAGTCGGCTAAAAACCTACTTCAAGGACTGATGCTTCACGTTGTTAGCCTGGATGAGCCGGAACGGCGGAACCTGGGCGAGCTGCGCCGCTTGCTGACCACGGGTGAAGGCGAGTTTTTCGACCTCCTGGGCATGATGGCCGCCGACGAAACGGCCGCCTTCGGCATCCCGGCCAGGGCCGCGAATACCATCATGGGCATGGCCGACAAGGCGCGGGGAGACGTGATTTCAACGGCCCGCACGCATACCGCCTTCTTGGACGATCCGCGCATTGCAGCGGCGCTATCGCGCTCCGACTTCGACCTGTCCGCGATCAAGTCCGAATTGATGACGGTGTTCCTGGTCATGCCCGCCAACCGCATCGGCCCAAATGCGCGTTTCCTGCGCTTGTTTGTCGGGTCGATCATTGCCGCGATCACGTCCAGTAACGTGCAGCCGGCGCACCGGGTCGCGTTCCTGCTCGATGAGTTCGGCCAGCTCGGCTACATGAAGCAGATCGAGGACGCCGTTTCACTGCTGCGCGGCTACGGCCTGGCCTTCTGGGTGTTCATTCAAGACCTGTCGCAGCTCAAAGGCACCTATCCCAAGTGGCAGACCTTCCTGGCGAACAGCGCCAAAAGCTTCTTTGGCACTGACGATTACGACACGGCCAAATACATCAGCGACAGCCTGGGCAAAGCCACGATTGAGTTTGAGACGGAAAACACCGGCAAGAACAGCGGCAGCGGCCTATCAGGCGGCGGCGGCTCGATGAACCGGGGCAAGAGCACCGGCACAAGCCAGCAATTCACCGGGCGCGAACTGCTGACGCCGGATGAAGTCATGCGCCTGGGGCCGGAGCATCCGATTGTCCTGGTGCGCGGGGAACGCCCCTACCTGCTCGACCGGCTGAACTACCTGGCCGATGCCGAATATGCCGGGCTGTTCGACGCGAATCCCTACCATAGTTGAGGGATGACGTATGGCGTTCATCATCGCGGCGGTTCTCGGTGTCATCGCCCTGGCGTGGTTCCTGCGGCGGCTGTTCCCTGCCCTGTTTGCGGCGGTGTTCGTCCTGTTCGCGCCGGTATGGCTGGTCGGCGGTGCGCTGCTCGATCTGCTGCGCCGGCCGCTGGCCTTCCTGCGGCCGGTCGGCCTCGCCCTGGCCCGCCTGGTCGGCTTCGTCCTGGTGCTGCCGCTGCTGCCCTTCATCTTCGCCTGGTCGTTCTTCGCGGAACTGTGGCGACAGTTCCGGCCAAAGGCCAGCCCGGCCCCGGCCGGGGTCAAGCCGCCCACGCCGATGCAGGCCGCCACAAGGCGCACGGCGGACGTGATCGACCTGGCGGCATTCCGCCAGCGGCAGGAAAAAGAATAAAAGAGTTTTTGAGTTTTACCTTTTATGAGTAAATGATTTTAGCGGCTAAAATGGGCCGCCCCTCAAGTGTCAATATCAGGCCGGAAAGCGCCCCATGCTTCCGGCCTTTTCTTTGTCTGCGCTTGTGCAAACCGGCCAGCGAGGCGGGTTATTGACACTTGAGGGGCAGGCATTCACTCGCCGCCGGGCTTCTTCCTGGTCGGCTTGGCTTCGGCTGGCGTGATACGGGCCAGCAGCGCGGCGGATTGCTCTTTGAGCGTGTCGATTTGCCCTGCCATGCGTGCGGCTTCCTCGCGGGCCTGGCCGGCGGCTTTCGTGGCCTGATCGCGTTCGGCCTGGGCAGCGGTGAGGCGTTCGGCCATGCGGTGCGCTTCGGTTGCTGCGGCCTTGCGTTGTTCCTGGTGCGCTTCCTGTTCGGCTTCGGCCTTGGCCTGCACCTTCGCCAGTTCGCCGCGCACCTGGTCGAGCTGGGCGGCGGCGGCCTGGCTGGTCTGGTGCGCCCTGTCCAGCTCCGTGCGTAGCTCACCGGCGCGGCGCTCGATCTCCTGGGCGCGGGCCTCGGCCGTGTGCGCCTGCTCCTGGGCGGCGGCCAACTGGCCGCGCAGCTCGGTAGCTTCGCCGCGTGCGGTCGCTTCGGCGGCCTCGATGGACGCCAGGCGGGATTGCAAGGCTTCCAGCTCGCCGGCCTGACGCTCGAAAGCCTCGGCCAGCTCTTGCCGCATGGCGTCTTGCTCTGCCCGCTCGGTTTCCCATGCGGCCTGTGCGCTGCGCAGGGATTCGTTCGCCAGCTCCTGGGCCTGCTGCCAGATCGTCGCCACGGCGGCGCTGCTGGCCTGCTGCACGGATTCCGGCACGGCTACGGCCACCGGCGCGGCCTGGGCCGTCTGCGCCCTGCGCCATTCCTTCATCACGGCACTGGCGGCGTTCATGTCCACGCGGGCGGCACGGCGCACGGCATCGACCGTGGGCATCGTCTCGCGGCCCGACTGCTCGAAAAGATCGGCGGCGGCGGCAATGATGCGTTCGCGCACGTCGGCGGGAATTTGGGGGGCTTGCTGCGTCATGGCCTTGGCTCCGGCGGATAAGATAAGAATAATAATATTATTCTTATTATTCTTATGCAAGCGTTATTTGCGCCCGGTTCTCGGGTCGGCCCGGCCGGGAGCGCGTGGCGGCCGAAATTCGGCCCTGTGGGGCCCGTGGCGGCGTTTTTGGGGTCGGCGGCACCTATCCCCTACCCTCGGCCCTCTTTCGCGCCTCCTGCGCGTCCCTGTGCGGCTTGGGTGCATTGCTTGGCGGTTGTCATCGTCGGATATGGCGATGCTGGCCAGTTCGATAGCCTGGCGGCCCTTCTTTCTTGGCGTTCAACCTTGCGGCCTTCCAGCTCGCGCAGGTGTTCGAGTTGAGCGCAGACGGTCGGCCTGCCTGCTTTTCCCTGCTAAACCGCTTTTGACGACCTTTCAGCGGCCGCGGTGCTGGATGTGGGCGCAGGCGGTGGAGTTGGCACCGGCGCGGCGTGCCGCGCCTGGTAGATGCCTGGCCGCAGGCCAGCCATTTTTGAGCGGCCATCGGCCGCGATAGGCCGACGCGAAGCGGCGGGGCGAAGGGAGCGAAGCGACCGGAGGGCAGGCGCGCCCGTAGGGCGTTGCGGTGGTTCGGTTTGCGCTGCCGGTCGAGTTTTCCACCGATTTTGCCTGCCAATTACAGGCAAGTATTTATAGGAAAAAATCTTAAAGGATTACCTTACAGGTTTAGGGGGGGGCGATTTCACGTGGAAAGGGGGGGCGATTTCACGTGGATAAGCCGCGAAGGGGGGGGCGATTTCACGAACCTGGGGGGGGCGATTTCACGTGGATAAGTGCAGCTATCCACAGGGTTTATCCCCAGTTCGACCGCTCGGGGGTAGGTGCTGGTCAGGTCACGCCAGAAACGACGCGGCCGCCTCGATCTGGGGCGGCCGGTGCGGTGCTGCAAGGGGGGGGCGATTTCACGAAGTTTAGCTAAACCGTGGGGCCGCCCTTGTAGGGAATGGGCGGTGGCGAGCCGATCAGCAGCACGCCGCCGGTGACAGGCTTCACCTTGGCCTGCGGATAGACGGCCAGCACCTTGCGCAGCACCGGCAAAAACTCCTTCTTGAAATCCTTGTCCGGGTCTTTGCCCTTGTATTCCTGGGCGAACTGCTCGCGCAGCGACTTCCAGTGCAGCGTTACCCCTCTGCCCTCGATGCGGTGCAGCCGATGGGCCAGCCAGGCGTACACGTCCAACGCCAGTGCGGAACCTTTCAGGGCGTGCAAAGCGCGGTTGTCCAGCGGCACGGCGCTTTCGATCAGGGAGCCGTAATAGTCCTCTGACAGCAGCATGACGCCAGGCCATAGGGCGCGCTGCTGCGTGTCCTTGTTCGCCACCCAAGCATCGAACTGCTGCACTGGCTGGCCGTTGTAGGTACGCCCTTTGAATCCGAGTTGCAGGCGAGCGGCGGCCAAGGCGTGCATCTGCTTCCGCAAGGTCGTATAGCGGCGGCCGTCGCTCTCCATCCCCATGAGCCGCAGGAACTCGGCGGCGCTGTCACCGATGGGGATTTCGCGCTCTTTGTTGCGCACGGCGAAGGTGGAAACCCACGCCAGGCCAAGCCGGGGCATGACGCCATAGGGGATAGGTTGCAGAACCGGGCCATGCCCTTCGTCCAGGTAGCCGGCCTGGACATTGACCCAAGCCGCGCCGGACTGCCGCATGAACTCGCGGCCTTCCACCTTGGCGCGGGGCAAACCAACCTGGCACAGCACGGCATGAGTGAAAGCCATGTCCTCGCCACTCGGGGGGGTAGTGGCAATCTCCGCGCTGGCCTCGATCAGCTTTTGATCGCGCTCGGTCAAGATGAGGCCGGCCGGCGTGATCTTCTTGGTTTGGCGCTTTGGGGGCGGCAACGCCGCTTTGATCTGCGCCTGGGCCAGTAGGTCGCCCATGATCTCGCCGATCTGCTGCGCGCCCTGCCCTTCTCGCTGCTTCTTTGTCAT